>CAZUPG010000045.1:0-9150 GCA_964622085.1 uncultured Pirellulales bacterium
TATAAATGAAACAAGCACCGGAGCCAAGACAGGACCAGCCCAGGGCATCGGTATCAGAAATAAAATGTCCCAATCCGCAATTCGCGCAGGCCAGTCGATAAGGACATTGAGCCATACGTAATAGAATATATCCCAGATAGCAAATATGGTTGCGAAAAAGGCGAATCGCTGCTGAAGATTTCTGCCGAATAGCCAGGAACCGGTAAGGATTAAAACCAGCGAAGCAGCTTCTCTGCCGATTTCAGCTAACAGCAGCGGTTTCCAGAGCGGGTCGATGCCAAAATTGGTCAGTGGGAAGGTAAAACCATCAGGATGGAAAATTGTTCGCAGATAAACAACCACAGCAGCTTCAATGTATGCGAAAGCAATGCTGAAGATGACAACGATGCAAAATCTTTTTAGTGTTGTTTTTAGTGATTCAGAGCACATACTGGATGTTAAAATAGCGAAGGTTCACGCATGCGAAAATAACGCTAAATATTTAAATAAATTTTTTATTTTTCCCTTGAATTTTCCGTCTTTTTGACGTATATACTATTAAGGACTGGAAATATCCGGTCGGTAAAAGGCTTCTGGAAATCCGGAGGCCTTTTATTATTTAAGGAAATCTCTTCAATCCCCAACCTTATAATGTTTCCCGCTTGGTTTGTTCTGAATTTCCCTGAAATAATGTCGTAAGCCCTGTTAGGTTGGTTAGGTCGAAGCGTTTTTATACCAATTGGACGGGCTATTAGGTCTGCTATTTGCAGGCCCGTCGAATTGGCTTTTTTGTCAATCATAACAAGGTCATAAGGCAATTCTCTGTTTAAGAAATTGGATCCGTCACAAATCCGTCTGAATGCCAATTCCATTTCTTCGTCTTCTTTCGTACCTCTTTTTTCTACAATAACGGCCGTTTTTCTATCCGACTGGCCAATATCAGCAAGATAACGGTAAGCCCTCTCAAGTCCAAAAGAAAGCGAAATCTCATAAGGATTAGCTGGTTTCGAGTATTGTTTGATTAGCCTTTTCTTGTCGATAACGGCTGCAATGACTTTGAAGGATGCGTTGCTTATCAGATTGTTAAGGCCAGCCATAAAGGCCTCTCTGACTGATTCATCAAACAGAATAGTAAATTCTTTTTTTGGTTTTCTTACGTCGTGTTCATGAAGCACCACTTCGCTGTGCCCCCAGAACAGCATTTTGAAATGCACTATAGCGGGGATGACTTTGTCTATATATTCTTGTTTTTGGAAAATACAGAAAACAAGCACGAACACGGGGTAATGAGGGTCAATGCTTGTCAATCCGTGATCGCCGCTTTCATCGACGTAGATGATATAGTCACTGAATTTTTTAACATTTGTTCTTGGCATATATCATTATCAAGGAAGCTTCTGTAATTGTTTTAGTAGTGTGGGGATGATTTCACATTCGGGTACTGTTGCGATTTTCCGACCATTGCGATAGATGTAGCCCTTATTTTTTGCGGCGCAGATGGCCAAGTCGGCGTCGGCGGCTTCGCCGGGGCCGTTGACGATACAACCCATCACAGCAATCCGCCACGGCCTTTCAATTTTGGCAACCGCTTTTTTGACTCGGCGTGCCAGCTTAATCACGTCAATTTCGGCTCTGGCGCAGGTCGGGCAGACTATCAGCTCCACAGTCGAGCGTTCATAAAGGCCGAGTGAAATCAGAATCTGTTTTGCAATTTCGGTTTCCACAAGTGGGTCGCCGGCGGCACTTACCCTGATAGTATCACCAATACCTTCTGCGAGCAGCGTTCCTATAGTAATAGCCGAGGATATTTGGGCGTCTTCGGGCAGACCCGCGTGTGTCAGACCAAGGTGTATAGGATAATCGAATACTTCAGCGATGCTGCGGTTAACTTCTACAGTTCTCAAGCAATCGTGACTTTTTGCGCTTAGAACCAACCGGTTGAAATTGCGATTTTCGAAGATTCGTACATATTTCTTCATTTCCCTTAACATCAAAGCAGCGCGTTTTTGTGGCGGGACGTCTCGCTTTTTGAGGTCTCTAATGCTGGCTTCGTTGACGCCGATGCGAATGGCGACTTTGTTCATCTTGGCTGCATCTATTATTCGTTCGATGTCTTTTCGATTTTTTATATTGCCCGGGTTGAGCCGTATTTTAGCAGCGCCTGCCTCTATCGCTTCAATAGCCCGGCTGGGACTGAAGTGAATGTCAGCGATTAGCGGGACGTTTACTTTCTGGACAATTTTAGCGAAAGCGATGGTGTCGGCTCTTCTGGGAACGGCGATTCTCACCAGCCGGCAACCGGCCTGGACAAGCTGGTTTATCTGCTTTACGCAATGGTCAATATCAATAGTGGACACTTTGGTCATCGACTGGATAACAATGGGAGCAGAGGAGCCGATTATAACCCGACCAACATTAACAGTTTTCGTTTTTCTTCTCTTGACCATATCAAAATTGTAGCTTGTTTTATCCTTTTGAGCAAATTAAAATGCTGCCCATTAATATGAATGATTATTAGCTGTTGTGTCATCTGGCATTATGGTCTCGATGCTGATATATATTGTGGTAGTATTATTTATCGCCTATTTGGCACTGGGGGTGATACTTTACATTATGCAGCCGAAGCTCTTGTACAGCCCAGTGCGAGAAGTTCCTTATACCCCTGGCGAATTGGACCTGGATTTCGAAAATGTAGTTTTCGAGAGTAGTGATGGTTTAAGATTGAGCGGCTGGTATATCCCTGCCCCGTTAGAGACCCAAAAGGAAAGGTCTCTAACAGAACAAGCGAAGAATTCAAAGTTTACGGTTCTATTCTGCCATGGCAACGGCGGCAATATGATGCACCGTTTAGACAGCATAAATATCTTTTATAATCTGGGATTGAGCTGCTTTATTTTTGATTATCGCGGCTACGGCCACAGTCAGGGCAAACCCAGCGAAGAGGGGACATATCTGGATGTTGAGGCAGCGTATAAATGGCTGACAAAAGAAAAAAAGATACCACCGGATAACATTATCGTCTTCGGCCGGTCTCTGGGCGGCAGTATCGCAGCATACCTGGCAAGTAAGGTCAAGGCCAGTGCCTTGATTGTTGAGAGCACTTTTACATCATACATTGACATCTGTAAGAAATTTTATCCTTATATGCCGGTGCGGTGGTTTGCGAGCTTCAGCTACAGGACAATCGATTATATCAAGGATGTTCACTATCCGGTGATGCTAATTTACAGCAGAAATGATGAGGTCGTGCCGTTCGATTTTGGACTGGAGCTTTACGAGGCGGCGAATGAGCCGAAAAAGTTTGTAGAGATTTTCGGCAGCCATAATGACGGTTTTTTGGTATCCGGCGAGATTTACAAAAAGGCCTGGACAGAGTGGCTAAAGTTCTTAGAAGGGTATGAAAGCCAGGCGGTTGGCAATCGGGCTTCTTAGTAATTCATATCTCGTATAATCTGTTACGTAATGAGGCGGAGCATTTTTTCAAAGGGCAACCGTTCACAGGGGCAAAACGGTATTTTTGTGTCATCTCTTCGCCGTCAAAGCGACATGAGTTTCTTCCGGCAGCCTGTCGCATTCATTGCGCGAGCCTCATGGGCTCATGACAAGTACCGCATGACGCTGCTACGTTGAGTGTTGCAACAGGACTGAAATGACATAAAGTATCGCATTAGTTCGGGGCCTACACTGATTGGGTTCCCATTTTGCGACGTATTGTCCACAGGACGCTTATCGGCGGGAACAGGTCTGTTTTTTTATAGATTTCTCCACTATGCCCCGATAAATCGGGACTTCGGTCGAGATGACTTATAATCTTTTCTACAGAGCAAAGAGAAACTTCTTATATCGTAAACCCCGTTAGAAGTCCCTGATGTTAGCCCTGTTGGAAGCTTTTTTTCTGATGAGGTAAACCCACGGGCATATTTGACCGATATTTCAAATGGATTCTTGCGCAGGAACAAAGGAACCCAAGCAATCGTCCTCCGTAAGGAGTCTATAGGACTATAAGAGAAGGTAAGTAGAAACCGAATTTGCCCTTATGGCTGAGGTCGAAAGACTTTTGGCCGGGCGGGAGTAAGCTATAGCATTTGACGCCACCATAAAAGAATACCTGCAAGAAATTAATGAGGCATCGCTGCTAACAGAGGAACAAGAGCACTCTCTTGGCAAGCTAGTCGTTGAGAAAAACGACCCATGGGCCAGAGAGCGCCTGGTGCGAAGCAATCTTCGTCTGGTTGTTAATATCGCCAAGAAGTATGGCGGCCGTGGTATGAGTCTTGGCGACCTGATCGAAGAGGGGAATCTCGGCCTTATAAAGGCCGTTGATTATTTTGACCCCGACCGTGGAGTTCGCTTTAGTACATATGCAGCGTGGTGGATAAAGCAAAGTATCAAGCGTGCGCTGCTGGAAAACGCTCAGCCGATACATATTCCCACTTATATGGTAGCATTGATAAATCAATGGAGGCATACCACAGCGGAACTAGAGAGTAAACTTGGCAGGACACCGAACGTTGAGGAGATGGCCGATATAATGGATATGCCGCTGCGGAAGGCAAAAGTCGTATATCGGATCGTCGAGATTCTTAGCTCTGTTGGAGATATCTGGGGCAGAGATGGGTCGGACGAAAATCAGATGCTCGAGGCAACTTTGGAAGACCAAAATGCCAGCAAGCCGGAAGATGCATTGGTTGCAGATGAAGAAAAAGCCAAGGCCTTGAGGTTACTCAACAAAATCGACCCGCGTGAGGCCAAAATCCTGAGGTGGCATTACGGCCTTGACGGAAATAAGCTGATGACACTAAAAGAAATCGGCAAGAAATTGGGACTAACACGAGAGAGAATTCGGCAGATTCGCCGCATCGGACTTACCAAGCTTTACGAGTATATGAACGAAGAGTAACACTTTGTACAATAGGATTCGCAGCCGACGAGGTCATGCAAAAGCAGTAGGAATAGTAGCGAGGCATTCAGCAGAGTGGATATTAAGCAAGAAAGAGTCTTACAAAGAACGAGGCATTTTAGAGGTTTCGCCGAGGTAGGCATGAACGCGTTGGTGTCATGAGCCTTAAAGGATCGCGCAATGATTGCAGGATGTCTGCCAAAGAAATTCATGCCGCATTGACGGCAAAGAGATGACATCCTGCATTTTATCCGTTACAGACCGCTACTTATTCTCTTTTGACAGGTAGAGATTGTGTTTGCGGATGTAGTCAGCAACAAGCGGGTGCAGCATATCGGCCACATCTTGGCCGGCAGCTAATCTGTTTCGAATTTCGGTGCTGCTTATATCAATTAAAGATGTTTGGATAACATTGCGCTGCAGTTTTTCAATGCGCTCAGGGCCCCAAAGAACTTTAAATTTAGAAAAGTCCGGGGGATTGCAACCAGCTCTGTACATTGTGGATAAATTACATTCGTCGATCAGCTTTGTAATTCCATACCAAAGTGACAGCTCGTCAACACTATCAGCACCGACGAGCCAATAAATTAAGGTATCACTGCCGAGGTCGGTCTGGAACTGCCTTACGGTCTGGAGGGTATAGCTCGGCTCAGGTTTTCTCAATTCGTAATCACTCAGCTCGAACTTTTTGTTGTCAGCGATAGCAAAAGCTGTCATCGCAAATCGGTCTGCATCACTTGCCACAGGAAAGAGACCTTTTAATGGAGAACGCTTGGCAGGAATGAAAACAATTTTCTCTGCGTCGATTTGTTTGACTGCTTCGGCAGCAAGCATAGTATGGCCCAAGTGAATTGGGTCAAACGTTCCACCGAACAAAGCTATTTTTCTTTTTGCCACAAAAACTAACAAGTAAACTGTGAAAAAAAGTTATAAAAGAAATTAAAAACTTTGCTTAATGAAAGACGTTAATAAACAACGAAACTTTTAGAACCCAATTTGTCTTTCACATACCTAAAACATTTTAGCAACACACTAACAATATACATAGCAACAAGAGAAGGAATTCTTTCTCTTACAATCAAAAGCGTAAAACAAGCTGATAAGTTAAATAAACTGCCTAAAACAAGCGGTAATCACGCAAAATAGTTTCTCAACTTGAATAAAAATTCAAATTACAGATAAACAAGCTACATCTTTTCACTATAGAATATGATAAACGATACGAGCGATTGTGTAAAACATCAACGGCAAAAAAAATTATCAAGTATTTCTTAATGTTTGACCGATAAAAAATATATATAAATGTTTAACTTTTTTATAATTTGTTTGACAAAGTTTTTCAATGTAAAGTAAATTAAAATCAGTATTGCAATGTTAAGTTTAATATAAAAGAGTTTTAATCAGCCGAAAAGGAGGTGATTAAATAATGGCAAAGAGAAAAGCAAAGAAAAAGAAAAAGGTAGCTAAGAAGAAAGCTAAGAAGAAAACTAAGAAGAAAGCTAAGAAGAAAGCTAAGAGAAAGAAAAAAAGATAGCGCAACAATTTGATTAGAAGCCCGCTTGTGTTACTGACTTTGGTGGGCTGCCGGTTAAGGCCGGCAAATTGGGGGTTTCCCTCGCTCGACTTGTTGTAAATGGGAAACCCAGCTGCAATCTAAAGATTAGGACTGCAGCAAGCTATGCAAAGATGGAAGATTCCGTCGTTAAGATGGAATCTTCCATTTTATTTGCCCAAGGTTCAGACGGTTACATATCGTTGACTGTGTTCTTGCAATCGGCGCTGCATTTCATATACTATCTGTTGAAGGTAAGGATATGGACTATTTTAATTACAAAAATGGTAAGCTGTTTGCTGAGGGGGTAGATGTTGAAAAAATCACCGCTGAAGTCCACACCCCTGTTTACATCTACAGTAAAGCCACCTTCAAAGAACATCTGCAAAAGATTCAAGAGGCCTACAGCGGGTTTGATACTACGATTTGCTACTCCGTCAAGGCCTGCGGTAATATAAATATTCTAAAGTTTATGGCTGAAGCAGGCAGCGGATTCGATATTGTCAGCGGTGGAGAGTTGTATCGCGTTTTACAAGCTGGAGGTGAGCCATCGAAAATTGTCTACGCCGGAGCTGGCAAAACCGACAGAGAAATCATCGAAGCGTTAAATGCCGGCATTGCCTATTTCAATATCGAATCTGAGGCCGAGCTGGAAAACTTGATGCGGCTGGCGAAACAACAAGACAAATGCCCCAAAGCCGCTTTGCGTGTCAATCCAGATGTCGACCCTAAAACGCATGTATATACCACTACGGGTAAAAAGGAAACTAAATTTGGCGTTGATATCGAGCGTGCGCAAAAAGTCTTTACCAACTACGGCAGAGAGAAAACAGTAGAGCTTTCCGCAGTTCATATACATCTGGGCTCGGCAGGAAAGACTGTCCAGCCGTATGTTGAGGCGATAGAAAAAGCATTGGCTCTAATTGAGAAATTGCGCAGCGATGGGTTCAGCATTGAAACATTAGACATTGGTGGTGGCTATGGAGCAGATTATATAACCGGTACAGCACCAACGGCTGCAGAGTATGCCGCTGCTATCGTGCCATTATTAAAAGGAAAGGAGCTCAAACTTATTCTTGAGCCGGGGGCAAGTATTGCAGCCAATGCAGCGATTTTAGTAACGAAGGTTTTGTACCTCAAAAAAGGTGGCCAGAAGAAATTTGTTATAGTTGATGCCGGGATGAATGATTTGATTCGTCCGCCTTTGTATGATGCTTTTCATTTCATTTGGCCTGTAAAGGCAGGTGAAAAATTTGTTCCTCGCCAGCGGAATAGAGACCTGAAATTAGACAGCACTGAGGTTGTTGATGTAGTCGGGCCGATTTGCGAAAGTGCAGATTTTTTCGCTAAAGACAGAGCTTTACCGCCGGTAAAACGAGGCGATTTGCTTTCTATTTTTAGCGCAGGGGCATACGGCTTTAGTATGAGCAGTAATTATAATGCTCGAGGTCGAGCTACCGAAGTGCTCGTTGACAGCGATAAGTTTAGCGTCATTAGAAAACGCGAAACCTACGAGGATTTAATAACCCTGGAAAAATGACAGAAAGAAGTGTTCGGTGAGATACGCTTCTTTCTGTCATTTACTCATCAAGCCATCCGCCGGTTATTCTTCAGAACTCTCTGCTTTTGTATTAACCGGCTCTGGTCCTCTAAACTCGGTTACTTCAAACTCAGCCGAATCATTTCATCACGGGGTAGGTATTATCCACACAACTGCAAATTTGATTTACTCACTGTTGCGCTCGATCCAAGGCGTTGGCTTCTTGGGTGTTGGGAATTCGGTATCTCTAAGTTGTTCCTGCTCACTTGGCGAAAGAGTCGGCTCAATAATAATCCTTGGTGTTATGAAAATAAGCAGCTCGGTGGTTTTTATCGATTCGCTTTCATCCCTGAATAATCCTCCCAGAAGTGGCATATCGCCAAGTGCCGGTATTTTTCTAATATCCTGTGAAACTTTCCTTTTGCGAAGCCCACCAATTACGACAGTTTGACCGTCTTTTACCAATGCTTTCGTGTCAACTTTACGTGTATCAACGGTCGGCGCCCCGGAACCGGTTCCTACGACAACGCCAAATTCCGGTATGATGTGCAATCTTACCATACCGTCCCTTGTAACATGCGGGGTAACTTTAAGCTCAACGCCGACCTTTTTAAATTGGATAGACGTCATACCACCGCCGGCGGATGTTTCGCTTTGCTGAGTATAGGGAATTTCGCTTACAATTTCGAACTCGGCGGTTTCATTATCAAGCACCAGTATCCTCGGGTTCGCAAGAAGCTTGGCGCTAACCTGCGAATGCAGAATGTTCAGCGCCAACTCTATATCAACCGCATCGTTGAGAAGACCGAAGGTTATAGTACCACCCGTATCCTTATCAAACGTACCGGTTACAAAGGGTTTACTACGCCTACCCGTGGACTCTTTAGTTATAGTGTCTGTGTCTGTGGTGGCATAGCTTGTTGTGGGGTCCTCATAGTTCCATGTTGTCTCGTCCGTAGTATAAGTGCTTGTTACAGCATCCCAAACCTGCTCCCTTTCGTAATAATTTTCTCCGCTGTCGGCAGTGTCGGTTCTCGTATGAGTATTTTCTCGCGTAATGTCAGTGACATCAGTATTACGGCCGGCCTCCCACTCTGCCCCTATATCGAAGCCTTCTGTAGAGGTTACATCGTAGATTCTTGCCTCGACAAGTATCTGGGGCGTTATGCGGTCAATCTC
>CAZUPG010000046.1:0-9080 GCA_964622085.1 uncultured Pirellulales bacterium
TCAGCTAACCGGTACTAACGCTCGAACACTTGACCATATCAATCCTTGGTTGAATTGGGTCTTGAGTTCGTAGTTCATAGTTCATCGAAAATCAATGAACAAAGAACAATGAACTCACAGTGCTCATACCAGCATCTGTATGTAAAAGAAGTTAAAAATTTAAAATGTAAAGTGTAAAATTAAGGAAGTCATCCAACACTTGAAAAATTCAAGTGCTGGATTCCGAAGTTTTGAATTTTTATTTTTGAATTTTGAATTTATCAGGCATTTGCCTGATAAAATGAATTTCCTGGTGATTATATCCACGGGGAAACGCCTGTTCCCATTCCGAACACAGAAGCTAAGCCCGTGTGAGCCGATGGTAGTCCTTCGGGGCGAGAGTAGGTCATCGCCAGGAATTTTTTTATTTGAGTTAGGCCGGATAGGAAACTGCTCGGTCTTTTGCAGCACCACATTTAAAAATAAAAAGTATTTATGATTGAATATCTGCGCCTAAAGTTTTATACTGATGAATGATTAAATGTATGGACCGGACTTTGGGCCTAACCGATAAAACCTTAACAAATTATTGTAGAAAGGAGTATAAAATGTCTATTAAGTACTTTTGTTTATGCTTGTTTTTAACAGTATTTCTTTCATTAGTGCCATCTTACGGCAATACTAACCTGCTGACAAATCCCGGATTTGAAAGGGGAACCACCGGCTGGTACGGTCGAGGCTGCTTAATCAACACAGTCAAATCGCCCGTACACAGTGGCTCTTCCGCTGGGAGAGCACACGAAAGAACCAATACGTGGCAGGGAATAAAACAGTCTCTGCTGGGCAAAATGAAAGATGGGGAGACCTGCCATATATCCGGCTGGGTGATGCTTGAAAACGCCACTGATGGTACTGTGACTGTATCGTTCGAACAGACTGACGACGATGGAACCAGGTATATAAATGTAAGTGATGCTAATGTCACCGATAGTAATTGGGTCCAGCTCGAAGGTGAATTCACGCTTTCTGCTACCGGTACTCTGAAAACCCTGGACATTTACTTTGAAGGCCCTGCAGCCGGGATTAGTTTTTTCGTCGATGATGTGAACGTATATAGTGCCGAGGCCGAAGACACAGACACAATGTCGCGAAACGAGCAGAATAATGCAAGATTGATTGAGCCTGACGAATGCCGGTTTCCAGCCCCTTTGGCTGCTGTTAAAAGGCCGCCCGGATTGATACATTGCCTGAACATTTATCTTCAGCCACTCTTTTCCAACAGAGGCTCTATTCGTGCTTCAGCTTTCTAATCTTGCGAGAGTTCGCCGCCTATGAAGGCGGGGGTGAGGCCATTTCCAGTAACAAAGTTACGGGACAGGCGAAGCCTGAAGCAATAAGTCCCACGCCTGTAAAGGCGTGGGAGTCTACTAGATTCATCTTGAGGAACTTCAAGGCTTCATAAAAAAAAACGATGCTCAAGGACACTAATTGGTAATCACTAACGCAGAGGATAAGCCAGCGTGAGCCGATGGTAGCCCCGTAGTAAAATCAAAAATCAAAAGGCAAGAATCGAAATTACATATCAAAATTCAAAAAGAGAGCCCTCGGCACTTCGACCGTGCTCAGTGCAGGCTGCGCTCGGGATGGCAATTAAGTGGGCAGATTACGCCCTTCGGCAAGCCCAGGGCAAGCTTATCGGCGACAGCTAAACGAATACACCCCGACCAGAAGGGCCGAGACTAAACAATCCTAAGTATCAGGGAATTGTTCTGAAACGGCGTCAAGGATAAGCTGTTTTGCATTTTCCAAAGGGCCGGGCAGATGGGCGCCGGCGGCCCGTTTGTGGCCCCCGCCGTCAAACTTCTCGGCGATTTTGCAGACGTCAATGTCACCGCTACTTCGCAAAGAGCACTTGATTCGGCCATCCTTTAACTGGACAAATAAAGCAGCTACCTCAACAGAGCTAACTCGCTTACACTCGTTGATTAAGTTCTCTGTATCCTCATAAGTAGCGCCGGTCTGCTCGAAATCCCGCTGGAGCAGATATTGGGTTGCGAAACGGCCGTCGAGATGCAATTCGAGCGTGTTGAGCATTGCGGCAGTCAGCTTGAGCCGCCGAGGTGAGAAATTTTGAAATAGTTTGTGATAGCTGCCTGTTATATCTGCCCCGGCTTCGATTAGCTCAGAGCAGGTTCTAAAAACCCTGCTGTCGGTATTGGGAAACTGGAACCAGCCGGTATCAGAAGCTATTGCAACAAATATCGCCTGAGCAATCTTTTCTGTTATCGGCCGGTTGGCAAATTTTATAAAGTCAAAAATAATCAGACCTGTTGCTGCGGCGGTCTTATCAATAAGAGAGACACTGCCCAAACCATCTCCAGTCTCGTGATGGTCGATTGTTAGAATTGGAGTATCGGCTCGTCTGGGCGAAGGCCCAGCCGTAGTCCCGACCTTTTTCAAATACTGGTCGAATTGAGGTAGCTGGCTGAGACTATCGGTGTCGATAATCATAATCAAATCAAAGGCACCAAGTTTTCCTCCTATTAGCTCTTTTGTATTAATATTGTCACCCAATACGGCGATTTCCCCACGAAAGAGAAACTCGTACCATTGAGGCAGCGGCGACAGCAATAGAAGCTGGGCCTTTTTGCCGAGGGCGGTCAGGACGTCTGACATTGCTGCAAGACAGCCGCAGGCATCGCCGTCCGGCTTGGCATGGGCGGTGAGCAAGATGCTGCTTGATTGGTTAATCAAGTCAATTGCCTTTTGAAAATTGGCGCTATCTACCATAAATAAACTTTCTTAGCTATTTAGAATCGTTGTATTGTTAAAGAAACTGATGGGATTGTCAAGAGAGATAGTAAGGAATATCGAACAAGGGGTGCATGTCATGATTGTAGGTAAACCCACTTTTTGTCATTGCGAGCGGAAGCGAAGCAATCTCATCTGTTAGATTTGAGATTGCCACGGCCTGCTCCGCAGGCCTCGCAATGACACCAAGTGTTACTTTGGTTATTTGAATTTGTTTCGCGCTTCGGATTTCGCATTTTGAACTTTTTACTTTATAGTCTTTTGTTTTTGACCCAGGTTTTCAGTTTGGCTGGCGAGAAGATATTTAGTATATCGTTTTTAGTTGCCCAGCCGCGTGCGGCGGTTGCTACTCCATAGCCCATTAGACCGAGTCCGCCGATGCTGTGAGCATCGGTACCGATGGCCAGTATAACTTTTGCCTCGATTGCCATCTTGCAATGAACATCCTTTAGGTCCAGACGATGTGGATTTGCATTTACCTCCAGGGCGGTGTGTGTCTGGGCGGCGTGTTTGATTACAGCGGCCATATCGATGTCCATCGGCTCACGCCGGCCAATGAGCCGACCCGTAGGGTGGGCGATGCAGCTAACGTATGGATTATCCATAGCTTTGATTGTGCGCAGAGTTACCTTTTCGCGTGGGCTGGCCAGGCCGGAATGTATCGCAGCTATAACAAAGTCCAGCTCGGAGAGTAATTTATTATCAAAATCCAGAGAGCCGTTGGCGAGAATATCCACCTCGGTTCCGGCCAGAATGGTGATACCTTTTAGCTTTTCGTTAAGTTTTCGTATTTGCTTGATTTGCTCAGCTAATTGTTTTGCTGAAAGGCCATTGGCAATGGTTGATGATTTCGAGTGGTCTGTTATACAGATATATTTATAACCCATATCTTTTGCGGCTTCGGCAAGCTCAGCTATGGTTGCATTGCCGTCTGATGCGTTTGTGTGAACGTGGAAGTCGCCTTTAATATCATCGAATTCAATCAAATCGGGTAGGGCGTGTGTCTTTGCTGCCTCAACTTCGCCCCGGTCTTCGCGCAACAGGGGATTGATAAAATCCAGGCCGAGCTTTTGATATATTTCCTCTTCAATTGGGCCTGCGAGCATTTTATCTTTTTTGAATAAGCCATATTCGTTTAGCTTTAGCTTTGCTTTTACGGCGAGTTCTCTTAGCCGAACGTTATGCTGTTTTGAACCGGTAAAGTATTGCGCCGCAGCACCAAAGCTCTCTTTCGGCACGACGCGCACATCGACGTGGACCGGCGTCGTTTCGGCTCGACCGAGCTCGCCGAAGTCTGTTTGGATAATCGCCGAACCTTTTGTTAGCCCGGCAGCAAGCACTTCTTTAACAAAGCCCGCATTGGTAAATGTATCGATGATTTTTTTGCCCTTTTTTGCTGCAACGAGTATGTCAACGTCACCGATGGTCTCTGCTCGGCGTCGCAGAGAGCCGGCGGGCTGAATTTTCTCAACGCCGGGTAGCTCGCCGAGAAATCTGGTGACTATATCTGCTGCTTCTAATGCCTGGTCGAGTCGAATTCGGCCAGTGGACTTTTCGAGAAATTCGATGCCTCTTGCAATTACTTCGGCTTTTTTTTCGCCAAACCCGGGCAGCTCAGCTAAACGCCCCGATTTGATTGTTTTTTTTAGCTCGCTGATAGTTTTAACCTTCAGCTTTTCATAGACTGCCTTTACACCCTTCGGGCCCATACCGGGTATAGTTAGCAGCTCTAATAGCGTTGGCGGGATTTTTCTCAGCAGTTGTTGGCGAGCGGTTATCTTGCCGGTCTTTACAAATTCTTCAATCTTGGCAATACTTGATTTTCCAATTCCGGGTATTTTTGCTAACCGGCCGCTTGCCAAAAGGGTCTCGATATCGGTTGGCATATCGCCGATGATTCGGCCGACTTTTCGATATGTGTTGATGCGGAAGCGGTCCTCGCCGAGGATTTCCATTATATCGGCCATTTGCTCAAAAAGCTCGCTTAGGACAGCGTTTTTCATAAGATTGACCCCGTTAGAAATTGTCTTTTTTCGCTAAATTATGCCTGTTTGTCAAATTTCTAACGGGGTTGATTATATCTGTTCGGCAAGAAAATCAAATCTGTAATTTTTAGGTTTGCCTGCCCTGCGTAGCTTTAGCGAAGTAGGGTGGAGTAACAAACAGTTCGCTTTTCAGCGGCGGAAATAATTGATAAGCCAGAGGATAAGGGTCAGGATAATAGCGATAATTATAAAGTTTCTTGGAATTGCTCAAAGTGTTAAAATATTCCTTGCGAACATTTGTCATTGCGAGGTCTGCGGAGCAGGCCGTGGCAATCTTTGGCTTTGGAACGATTGAGATTGCTTCGCTTCGCCCTTCGGCAAGCTCAGGACTTCGCTCGCAATGACTGAAGGCATAACCCTGTATTAAGAACTATTATGGGTAAAGCCAAATGCAAGATTCGAATAGGCACATCCGGCTGGCATTACGCCGACTGGCCAGGGCGGTTCTATCCTGAGAAACTTCCAAAAAGCAAATGGTTTGAACACTATGCGAAAGAATTCGATACTGTCGAAATTAACAATACCTTCTACCAGCTGCCGAAAGAAACAACCTTCCAAAACTGGCATAAACAGGCGCCGAGAAATTTTCTTTTTACCGTAAAGGCCAACCGTTTTATCACTCATATCAAACGGCTGAAGGAGCCGCAAGAGCCGCTTGATAGATTTTTCAAAGGGGCGCTGCTCTTAAAGGAGAATCTCGGGCCTGTTCTTTATCAGTTGCCGCCGAGTTTTCATAAAGACCCTGGCCGATTAGAAAGTTTCTTGAAGGTTCTACCTAAAGGTAAGATAGCAGTCTTTGAATTCAGGCACGAAAGCTGGTTCTCGGATGATACATATAATTTGCTCGATGATTTTAACGCTGCCTTTTGTATTCACGACATGCCAGGCATGAAGGTCCCTCGTGTGGTAACTTCTGATATAATTTACGTTCGCTTTCACGGCCCAACCGGCAAGTATCAAGGCAACTACTCAAAATCCACCTTGCAGGATTGGGCCAACTGGATAAAGGATAACATCAAAGACAAAAAGGCCGTATATGCTTATTTCAATAACGACTACAATGCATACGCAATCTATAATGCAAAGACATTAAAAGAGCAATTTTAAAAACAGCCCCTGACAAAGTAACGATTGAACCAGTAATCTATAAGGCAACCATTGAGACAATTAAAATTTGTGTTTCGCTTGCCAAAGTAAGCAAAAAAAGCCATCAATGCGAGTGCATTGATGGCTTTCCGGATGCTTAACAAAATTTCATCCTTATTTCTTTTTCTTCGCTGCTTTTTTAGCTGCCTTCTTAGTGGCTTTTTTCTTTTTTGCCATTTTAGAACCTCCCTGTAATAAAAGTAATTGTTAATGGGCGGACTGATACGAGTAAACGCCGCCTTTTGCAACATCCGAAATATTTTTTTGACGGATTAAAATCTCCATTAAACGATTTTTTTCCGTCGCAATGCTGTTAAATACCGGAATATCAGTAAAGGTAGAGAGCTCTCTTAAGTTCAGAGGAGAGCTTGAGCATATACCTGATATAGCATCCGGAACTAAATTGAAATTTTCCTTCAGCGTTCTTAAGCCCCCAATAGCGCCAAAAGCGTCGTTGGCGCAAAAAATCAGTTTGTAAATCCTTGATACTAATTCAGGGGCACTTAATAGCATAGCGGTTTCACGCTGAATAACTCCATCGGCAAGCTCCACAACCCAGAAATTCTTTGGGTTGTTCGCATACTTTAAGTCAAGCTGGTCGAAAATTCCCAGCAGTTGTTCTTTTACCAGCAGGTATGTTGACGGATAGCCGAGATATGTGAAATCGGCATATGGATTAGCACCTGCGTCATTCATAAGTAAAATATCTTTTAGTGAAGCTGTTCCTGTGATTTTGGATGCTCTGACATCATAGCCCATAGATGTCAACGCCCAGCAGCATGCTGCGGCGGCCATGCTTTTGCCGGAGTTCATCGACGTTCCACAAACTAAAATCATTCTTGACCTTGGCTGTTTTTTTACTGTATTTTTTGGTTTTATAAGAGGAAAATCCTGCGTGTTTAAAACACCACCATTCTCATCACAAACGTATCCTAATAATTTCACTTTAGTTGGGTCTTTTATCAGCGAATTTTTTGTTTTAACAACTCCAATTACTCCGGAACGTGCGAGAAGGTCGACTTCTTCTGTTATTTTATCAGGCACTAATCCCTCGTAAAAATCCGGCGCATACCTATTTCCAAAGACAAAAATTGCTTTTGTGCCGTCGTGTATCATATGTATTCGTCCTGATGCATTTTCCAGAGATGGGTGCTCTCCAATACGGCTGATTGTTCCATAAACGAGGTCTCCTGGCAGGGGCGGCTTATCAAAAAAACGATAATATTTGACCTGGTTTGTTTTGATAGTAAATGCAGCGCTTGGGAATATAAACCCTTTGCTTATTTTATTAGTTGTTATTTTGTTCTTCGGCGATATTGTCGAAATTGTCATTTTGTTCCTCGAGAGATTTGTCATAATCCGATTCCTCGAATCGCTCTTCTTTGACGGGAAGTCCTTTTTCTGAAAGATTTGCACACTTTAGGCAGTATCGTGCCCATGGGATTGCTTCCAATCTGGCCTTTGGGATGTGCTCACCGCCACCTTCACAAATGCCATACGTGCCCTGCTCAATACGGTCGAGCGCATCCTCAATTTCCAGAAGAAGTCTTCTTTCGCTGTCCACTATACCTAATGTATTTTCCAGCTCAAAGTTATCACTTCCGGCATCGGCCAAATGAGTTGGCATATTCGACAGGTCAGTCCTTATCTTATGAAGCGTTTCGTTTTCCATACAGAGCACGTTACGAAGGATTTCATTACGCTTTCCCAGTAACGATTCCCTAAAACTTTTTATTTCTGCAGGAGCCAAGCCGGCTTTGTTTACATTTTTCTTTATCATAAACATTCCAGAAGTTAATAATACTATTACCTTAGCTGTTAATCACTGCCCAAGGAACGTGCTTAAACTCTTCACAAAAGAACGTCTGAAGGGTTTAAGGCTTTTTCCAATTTCATATTCGGTCATACCTATCATTGCAAACGAGAAGAAACCAAAGACAAATCCTGCCACTGCACAGGCCAGTCGCCGGACCTTCAACGGGTCTACTTTCGGAGAGACATAACTGGAAACTTGGTCCTCAATCTCCTGAAGGTAGCGCAAATATGGCTCTTCCAATTCGTCAAGGGCATCCGACTGTAGTTTTACTATTACTCGTCCCTGGAAGAGCAGAATGAATTCTTCGCCGGCATTGACGAAAAATTCATAGTGAGCATTGAGAAGATGCTCAAGCATATCTTCCAGATTCCCTGGCGACTTATCATAGTCACGTATCCTCTCGATTAAATGGTCAATGGCCTCATCTACCAATGTGACGACAATCTGCTCTTTGTCGTCAAAATGCTGATATAGAGTTCCTTTGCCTACATCTGCCCTTTCAGTGATTTCTTCGACTGTGGCCGCATCTATACTTTTTTCGCTGAATACATCCAGAGCGGCTTTTTTCAGTTTTTTTCTTGTTCTCTTAGCTCTTTTCTGTGTTCGGGCCTTTTTAGTTTTTAATGCCTTTGCGCTCACAAATTGACTATTTAGTCATTTTCGACTAAAAAGTCAATAAAGATTTGACTTTTCGAAAAAAAATATTATCTTTATATTATTTGATTAATTCACTGCAGCGCCAAAGCTGCTAATTGTTTGGGTAGTAGTGTAAGAGAACTGAATTAGGCTATAGGAGTTTCAAATGGATGGTCTTGTTCCGAGTAAGGCGTTTCTAACCAAGGGGGTGGGTCAACATCCATACCGCCTGAAATCTTTCGAAGAGGCGCTACGCAAGGCAGGTATCGCTCAGCAGAACCTGGTTCAGGTTTCATCAATTCTGCCACCAAAGTGTAAGGTTATCAGCTGCGAAAATGGCTTGAAAAGACTGATTCCAGGCCAGATTTGTTATTGCGTGATGGCCAGGGCCGATACCAACGAGCATGGAAGGCTGATTGCCTCTTCTGTTGGTATTGCCGTTCCTAAAGACAAAAATAATTGGGGCTATCTCAGTGAAGTACATAACTATGGAATGAATCAGCAAGAGGCGGCAGATATGGCTGAAGACCTTGCTGCGGAAATGCTCGGTACTACGTTGGGTATGGAAGTTGACCCGAACCAGGCATGGTCAGAAAAGGAGCAGGAGTATAGAGCCAGCGGCTTAATCATCAGAACCTCCAATGTTA
>CAZUPG010000047.1:0-9058 GCA_964622085.1 uncultured Pirellulales bacterium
TGGAAAGGACGGAACAAAACCTGCTTCGGCTCGCAGATATTCTGGGCGAAGTGGCGAAAAGACTTCGAAGCGTCAAGCATCAGGCAGGTAAGGCGAGAAATTACCTGCAATATACGCAGAGATTGAAGGAGCTACAAGTTAATTACTGGCTGGCAGAATTTGACAAGAAAAGGACGCAACTGAAAGAGAAGAAAGCGTCGTTTGAGCAGATAGAGCAGCAGCTTGAACTGGTGATGACAGAACTAATAAGAAACGAGACTTTAGGTAGCAAACTGGCAGAGGTGATAATTGAAACGGAGAACAAACTAAACAGTGCAGGAAATCGCCTTATTGCGGTTCAAAGCAAAATTGAGCAGCAGCTTCAACGAATAGAATTTCTGCGAGCGAGGGTTGCAGAACTGCGGCAAAGGATGGAAAACACAAACCAGAGGATTGGTAAACTGGCCGAGCAGGAAAAACTCTTTAATGAGAGTTTATCGCAATACGAAAAAGAACAGGAGGATTGTGTAAAGACGCTCGATGAGAAAAGCCGGGAAGCTGAACAAATCCAAAAATCTTTGCAACAAATAAACGCAGAAAGCGCTTCTCTGGAAGCGGATTTGGAAGATGAGAAATCGGGCATAATTGATGTAGTCAGGAGAACCGCACAACTTCATAACGAAATCCAGAGTATTTCCGCATACCGCGACAATTTATCGAGCCAAAAAGAGCGGCTTTATGGCCGGGCAGAGACTACCAAATCCGAACTGGAAAAACTGCTGACTGAAAAGGCACAACACAAAACCCGGCTGGAGGATATTGAAAAGGTATTAGGCCAGCTACAGCAGAGCTTGGAAGATAAGCGTAAAGAGACAGAGGCAATTGACGGCGAACTCGAAGCGGACAGTAAGCGATTGGCCCGGAGCAAAGAGCTGCGTAGCGCGCTGAACAGCGAGCTGGCGATATTGACGGATATGGAAAAGAGGTACGAGGGGCTCAATAATGCGGTCCAAAGCATTCTTCGAGAACGGGCGGCTGAAAATGGTAAGCTGGATTATGTCGAGGGGATACTTGCGGATATTATTGCTGCCAATGTCGAATATGCAAATGCGGTAGAATCAGCCCTTGAGGGCAAGACAGACTCTTTAGTAGTAAATAGTGCAAGCAAACTGTTAGCTGATAAGCAAACGGTAGAGAAGCTTGATGGTAGAGTGAATTTTATATGCCTTGATAAAATAAGTCCTTTTGCAGATACAAAAGATTTTTCGCAGCTGCCTAACGTTAAAGGCAGAGTAGCTGAGTTCGTAAGAACCGAAGACAAATATGCACCGTTGTCGTGGTGGTTACTTGGCAAGACGCTGATTGTGGAATCGCTCGAAACGGCCACTGAGCTTTCTGGAAAAATAGGAGCTGATTACAGATTCGTTACATTAGAGGGTGAATTCTTAGACTCTGATGGGGAGATAAAACTTGGGCCTATCGGTAAAACAACGGGCTTGATATCACGCAAAAGTCAGTTGCGTCAATTGCAGCAGAGCATCGCCAAAGTACAATCTGAAATCTCCGTGCTCGAGAAGCAAATTGAGCAAAAGACTGCGGCGAACACGCACTTAGCTGAATTGTGTAAGGACCTGCGGACATCTATTTATGAAGCCAATACGCAAAAGATGCAGGTAAGCTCGAAGCTGACTATTTACGAACAAGATATAAAACGGCTGAGCCAGGAACAGCCGTTGATAGCCGGTGAAATCGATACGCTCGGAGAGCAGATAGCTCAATCGGTGCAAAAAGGATACGATTCAGAACAGAAACTGCAGGAAATGCAAGCGGTAAATGACCAGCGAACAGCGCGTATAAAAGAGCTTGAGGCAAAATATGCCGAGCGAAAAGAGCAACAACAGCTCCTGCAAGAAAACATCGCCGATTTGAGGGTTGCTCTTGGACAAATGACAGAGCATCGGCAGTCAGTTGAAAAGGCGAAATTGAGTCTGCAAAAACAGATGCGTGAGAATCAAACGGCCAGCCGGGCATCGCAAGAGGAAATACAAAACTGCAGTGAGCAATTAGAACAAGCACAGAAGGATATTCTTGGCTGCGAAGCAGTTGTGTCAGAGCTGTATGTTGAAAAAGAGGAAAATCAACAAAACAGCCAATCGCTACAGAAGGAAATTGAGAAGCTGCTCGAAGAACAAAAACAAAGGGAACAGGTTGTTCAGCTCAAGCGTGCAGAGAAAAGCCAGACAGAAGCCACAATGGGCGAGCTTAAAATAGAATTGGGCCAGCTGGAGGTAAAGCAGCAGGATTTGGTTGAAAGAGTGCAGGAGGAATTACAGATTGATTTGCACCAGGCGTATGAGAATTACAGGGATGAGGAAGTCAACTGGGCAGAGGTAAGGGATGAGATAACTGAGCTGCGAGGTAAGATTGAGCGGCTTGGTAATGTGAATCTGGATGCAATAGATGAGCAGGAGGGGCTTGAGCAGCGACACAACTTTTTAAGCAGCCAGGTCCAGGACCTCAATGAAAGCAAGGGGCAACTACAACAGCTGATAAGCCGTCTTAACAAAAAGAGCAGAGAGAAATTCAGAGAGACTTTCGAAGAAATCAGGGCACATTTCCAGCAGATTTTCCGTAAGCTGTTCGGCGGAGGCAGGGCTGACATAGCGCTTGAGGATACTGATGATATCCTCGAAGCCGGAATAGAAGTGATAGCCCGGCCGCCCGGCAAAGAGACGAGGAGCATATCTTTGCTCAGCGGCGGTGAAAAGTCTATGACGGCGATTGCCCTTTTGTTTGCAGTTTTTAAGACGAAGCCGTCGCCGTTTTGCTTCCTCGATGAGGTTGATGCAGCACTGGATGAGGCAAATAACGAGCGATTCGATATATTAGTGCAGGAATTTCAAAAGGAATCACAGTTTATAATAATCACACATTCCAAGCGGACGATGAGCATTGCGAATGTATTGTTCGGGATAACAATGCAGAGACATGGAATCAGCAAGAAAATAAGCGTCAGATTCGATGAGTATGAGGAGGAAACCGCAGCGGTGGCATAATCTCGTATTGCGTATTGCGTGATGCGTATTGTGTTTAGTATCAACTTATAGCGTTATGAAGAAGTGCCCATTTTGCGCAGAAGAGATTCAGGACGAGGCCATAAAGTGCCGTTTTTGCGGAGAATTTCTTGATAAAACCATCAAGGTTAAACCGAGATGGTATTTCAGCACTGCTAATATTGTAATTGCCTTTCTGTTCGTAGGTCCGTTTGCCCTGCCGTTCGTGTGGTTTCACCCATATTATAAAAAGACTACAAAGATTATAGTTACAGTTTTTGTCAGTGTAATTACAGCTTTGGTTATTTGTCTCCTAATAAAGTTAGTTCCTAAAATATGGGAATATTACTCCCAGTTAGGAGAAGTAATGAAGCAACTGTAGTATCGACATGCTGATTTTATTTCGTATCGCATCGTCTGCGCTCAGCGCATGGCGTCGCCGTTCCGGCGACGGCTAAACAAAACCCCCAGGATAAATTGGGGGGCTAAATATGTGATTCGTAACGTCGCCGTTCCGGCGACTCCGCCAGACGAACGGCGGGTAAACTCCGGGGTCGTGGCTAAACAAGTTATGGGATGGAAATGGTTATATAAAATCAGAAGAGTAAAGGTGATAATCTGGGTTCAGCTTTGCACTATCCTGATTATGCTTTTAGTAGTGTGGATTTACAGTAGTGTTTGGCCTGCAATATCACGCGAAGGACGCGGGATGGTCGAGGGGGTCATCTATAATGTAGAGAGCTCATCTGCCTTGATTGATGGCCAAATCGTCGAAGAAGGAGATATAATATACGGCGTGACTGTCATCGGAATACATAGAGACAAAGTTGAATTTGAGAAGGACGGCGAAAGATGGGAACAACATGTTTGGGAGCGGCCAAAGCATGGCTGGGGAGAACCTAATCAGCCACAAGTACATGCTGATACTACCAACTGATAATTGTCAGTTTTCATCTCAGCAAAATTAAGCTGGCAAAAAAACGAAAAAACGATAGTGTGTCAGAGAGAGGCAAAAATCGAAAAGTTGAGATTGCCACGGCTTGCTTTGCAGGCCTCGCAATGACACAATACGATATACGCAATACGACAAGATGGTGGAAAGAGTCGATAAACATATCTTGAAGAACGGGATGGCAGTTCTTGGTGAGCCGATGGAAGGAGTTGAGTCGGTGGCGTTTGGTTTTATGCTGCCGGCAGGGGCGGCTCAACTGCCGGAGGGCTGCTGTGGTGCTTCAAATGTTATCGCTGACTGGATTTTTAGAGGCGCCGGTAGTAGAAACAGCAGAGAGCTCAGTGACGCACTTGACGGCCTGGGTCTGCACCGAGTTAGCTTTGTTGGCAGCAGCCATTTAACTATTGGAGCTGCACTGGAGGCCAGCAACCTTGCTAAAGCAATAGATTTGTATGCGGATATTATACTCCGAGCCAGCTTGAAGAAAGACCAGTTTGAATTGGCGAGGCAGTTAGCGATTGACGGTGTGCATTCTTTAGACGATGAGCCGCGACAAAAGGTTATGCTGAAACTGCGAGAGGAATTTTATCCGAGGCCTTTAGGACGCACTACCGTCGGCAATGTTGATGAATTGGAGGTTTTGACGGGTGAGAAAACAAGGGAGATTATAAAGGACAACTTCAACCTCTCGCAGACAATTTTTGCAGTAGCCGGCAAGTATGATTTCGATTCGATTTGCCAACAGATAGAGAAGTTGTTTGAGACAAACAAGCAGGAGTCTGTGGAGCAATTAGAAATAACAGACAAAACCGGCAAATATACGCATATGCACAATGAGGGAGCGCAAGTACATATCGGGCTAATGACCGAAACAGTAAAACCAACAGATGAAGACTACTACAATGCCAGAGTTGGAATATCGGTACTTTCCGGCGGAATGAGTGCCAGATTGTTTACAGAAGTAAGGGAAAAACGAGGCCTGTGCTACGCAGTCAGGGCCCAGTACCACGGTCTGAAAGAAGCGGCTGGTATTATGTGCTATGCAGGAACCACACCGGAAAAGGCCCAGGAAACGCTTGATGTGATAATCGGTGAGTTCGAGCGGCTTGGAGAAGAAATTAGTGAAGAAGAAATAAGCCGGGCTAAAGTCGGATTAAAAAGCGCGTTGATTCTGCAAAGCGAGTCTTCCAGCAGCAGGGCCGGTGCAATCGGCAGTGATTATTATATATTAGGCAGAGTGCGGAGTCTGGATGAGATTAAAAATAAAATTGAGCAAACAACGGTCGATACGGTTTTGGATTTTTTGAGGGGCAATAAGTTCAAGGAGTTTACGGTTGTTACAATCGGACCGAAGCGGGTGACGGTTAAGTAGCTAACGTCGCCGTTCCGGCGACGGCTAAACAAGACCCCCAGGATAAACTTGGGGGCTAAATATGGGATTCGTAACGTCGCCGTTCCGGCGACGGCTAAACAAGACCCCCAGGATAAACCTGGGGGCTAAATATAGATTCCTGCTTTCGCAGGAATGACGTTTGTAAATTGGAATGACATTTGGATAAAGTATGGAATTTAAGAAAAAGACACTGGCGAATGGTTTAGATATAATCGGTGAGATTAATAAAGCTGCCAAATCGGCAGCGGTTGGTTTCTTTGTTAAGACCGGCTCCCGAGATGAAACGAAACAAATAAACGGGGTGTCGCACTTTCTGGAACATATGTTGTTCAAAGGCACTGAAAAGCTAAGTGCCCTTGAAGTCAATGAGGCGTTCGACAGGACGGGGGCACAGTTTAATGCTTTTACGGGTGAGGAGAATACGGTCTTTTACTCTGCGGTGCTGCCAGAATATTTGGTCGAGGCGATAAATTTGTGGATAGAGCTGATGAGGCCGGCACTTCGAGATGAAGATTTCAATATCGAAAAGAACGTAATCAAAGAGGAAATTGCGATGTATAAGGACATGCCGAGCTTTGATGTTATGGAAAGATGCAGAACACTGCACTTCGATAATCATCCCTGCGGCAATAGCGTGCTGGGCAGCGAAGAAAACATCGACGAACTAACTTCCGAACAGATGCGGGGGTATTTTGCCAGGCGATACGCACCGAATAATATGGTGTTTGCTTGTGCAGGAAATTTTAATTGGGACAAAATCAGCTCGATTGTGGAGACACGTGGCAACAAGTGGCAAAAGCAACCAGTCGTAAGAAAATTAGAACACTGCGAGGGAAGCAAAAGAAAGAAGCGAATTGAAAAATCGAATCTGTCTCGTGAGCATATATGTCTAATGTCTGCCGCTCCAAGCGTGCAAGAACCAACCAGATTTGCAGCTTCGCTCTTGTCAGTTATCATCGGAGATAGTATAGGGTCACGATTTTATTGGGAGCTGGTCGATAAGGCGTTGGCAGAAGCGGCAGCGATGCAATTTGGGGCTATGGATGGCACAGGGGCATTTTGCAGCTATATCCGCTGCAGTAATGAGAATGTCAGCAAAGTGCTGGATACAGTCGGCGATATTTTCCAGAATCTGTCGGAAAAGGGCATAACAGAAAACGAATTACAAAAGGCAAAAAATAAGATATTGAGCGCATTGGTTATTAAAAACGAGCTTCCAATGGGTCGGCTGGTTGACCTGGGTTTCAACTGGGTGTATTTAAGGCAGTATCGCACCATTGAAGATGATATTAGTGCTATAAGAGCCGTCATCGTTGATGATGTCCATTCGCTAATAGAGCATCTGGCTCCGGGCGAATTCACACAATTTTCAATAGGTCCTGCATAAATGTTCAACTTTTTTGAGCAGCCATGGTCGTTGCTTATTATCGCAGTTGCCGTCTTATATGCGATATTCAGGTTCCGCAACATTTTCCCAAAAAAGCGTCACTGGTGGCAGTGGTTGATTCCGGTCTTTATCGCTGTAAGCGCTTTCGGGCTGGACTGGATAGTTAAAACCGATTTTGAAATGATTAACGCCTTAATTGACACAGGTATAAAAGCAGTCGAAGGAGAAAATATCAGCGCAATCGAGGCGATTGTTTCAGCGAATTATAAGGATTCACATCATAGCAGCAAAGAACGCTTAATGGCCCATTGCAGAAGAGAGCTGTTGCAGCCGTTGGTCGAGGAAAATGAGAAGGTGTTTCTGCGATTGGAAATAACGCCGCCAGTGGCAACGGTTGAGCTGACCGTGCTGATGAAATTTGAAAAAGATAGTTACGTTGCTCAGAACTATAAGCAATTGTTGCTAATAGAAGCAAAACTCTACCTGCAAAAAGAGCGTGATAAAAAATGGTTAATCAGCCGGACTGAAATACTCGAAATCGACAATCAGCCGGTTAACTGGCGACAAATCAGATAATCAAAGGACAGAAGACAGAAGACAGAAAACAGAAGACAGAAGACAGAAGACAGAAGACAGAAGACAGAAGACAGAAAACAGAAGACAGAAGACAGAAGACAGATTTCTGACCAAGGTAATGGGTTCGCTGAGAAGAAAAAGACGGTGGTATATCGATGGGCTGCGTTTTGAGTGTTTGCAGTGTGGCCGATGCTGCGCCGGGCCTGGTGAGGGCTATATCTGGGTTACCAAGGCGGAAATTAAACTCATCGCGGATTTCTTAAAAATAACAACCACCGAGCTTAGACGGAAGTTCTTAAAACGTATCGGCCTGCGGACAACGATTATAGAACAACACACTACCAGAGATTGTATATTTCTGCAAAATAGTGCCGGCCCAAAAAAATGTATGATTTATCCTGTTCGGCCGAGACAGTGTAGAATCTGGCCTTTCTGGCCGAGTAACTTAAAAAGCCCCAGCACCTGGAACGAAACAGCCAAAAAATGCCTTGGGATAAATCGTGGCAGGTTTTACAGCTACGAAGAAATAGAAAAAATCAGGAAGAATAAGGAAATCGCCGCAAAGACACAAAGGATAAATACGAAATCCGAAGCACTAAACTCTAAATCCTAAACAAATTCAAATTGACCCCGTTAGATAATTCCGTATCTAACGGGGTGAACCAAAATTCAAAATCCGAAACAGAGTTTTTTGAACATTTGATATTTAGATTTTGATATTGTTTTGGATTTAGATATTAGAATTTAGGATTTCCACAAAGCGGTAGTGTCTTGGTGGTGAAAGAATAGGAGCTTTGGTTATGAGCAGAAATGTTGCTGCGATTGTTTGTGCTGCCGGAGCCAGCAGCCGATTCGGCGGTTCGACTCTTTCGACCACGCTCAAGACAGGTAAGTTCACCGCAAGCGGAAAGAGAAAAAAACCGTTTGTCGATGTAGCCGGCAGAGCGGCCTTTCTGCGAAGCGTCGAGCTTTTCTCCGACCGCGATGACGTAAAACAGATTCTGTTAGGCATCCCAAGTGAAGACCAGGAGCTGGTGAACGTAAAGTGGGGGACCAACCTGAAATTCTTTAATGTAGAGATTTTCTTCGGCGGCGTTGAGCGTTTTGAGACCGTAAATAAAGCATTAGAACTTATCAAGGAGACAATAGACCTTGTTGCCGTCCACGATGCCGTGCGATGCTGTGTAACAAAAGAGTGGCTTGAAAAAGTAATCGCCGCTGCTGCTCAATCAGGTGCTGCGATACTGGCCTGTCCTGTTACGGCAACTATAAAACAAGGCAAGGACAACACAATTATTAAAACCGTTGACCGAGCAGGTCTCTACGAGGCACAGACGCCGCAGGTCTTCGAGGCCTCACTTCTCAAAAAAGCATACGAAAATCTCAAAAATTTAGACCAAAGCAAAATAAGCGATGACTCCCAGCTTGTTGAGGCCCTGGGCCATAAGGTATCGATTGTTGAAACGGACTTCACGAATATCAAAATTACCCAGCAAAGCGATATCGCAATCGCAGAAGCCATCCTCAAATCCCGCCCTAAGCCCAAGAAAGGTTATATAGGCCCCTACGCAGAGGCCCAATGGTAAATCCATTTATTATTTATTATTGACTGTTTACTATTCTCTGTTGAAAATCCCTACCGTCATTTCGACCGAAGCGAAGCAGAGCATAAGAGCATAAGAGCATAAGAGCATAAGAGCATAAGAGCATAAGAGCAT
>CAZUPG010000048.1:0-8995 GCA_964622085.1 uncultured Pirellulales bacterium
CCCTTCCACACACAACGGGAATATATTATGTCGTTACTTTTCAGATTCCTGCTCCTCAATCGTAGTCGAGGACAAGTTTTGCAGGAATGACGATTTTCTATTTTTCTTGCCCAGCTCGGTAGCCACCACACTGTCATCACGAAAAACCTCGATTGCCGCATCCGGGCAGATAAGTGCACAGAAGCAGCAGCCGGTACAATCGGCGTTAGTTGCCTCAGCCGGGAAGTAACCCTTTTTGTTAGATTTCTTGGAGATGATGATGCCGCCCTTCGGGCATACTAATACACACAAGCCGCAACCTTTGCATCGTTCAGTATCAATAACTATTTTGCCAGCCATTACATATTCCGTTTTACCGCAGAGTCCGCTGAGCACGCAGAGATAACGTGGTAATTGATGAGTATTAAGTATTTAACCAATCCTTCGACTTCGCTCAGGATGGTGAGCATAGTCGAACCATTAACTACTTACCATTTAACCGATTTTCTCTGCGCCCTTTGCGTTCTCGTTCGTCCTTCGTAGCAGCGCTACTGCGGAGAATGGAGCGGTTAATTTTTTCCACTTGGATTGTAACAAGGCCGGATGTGTCTGTAAAGCGAAAAGGAAGTAAATAATCAATAAGAAAGCAGCCCTGCGCTATTAAGCACAGGGCTGCTTGTAAGCTAACGTTGGTCTTGAGCCGTTATTTAGTTAGCTGCCTGATTATTTATCAGGAACGAATCTTTGACGCTCAAGGGCTCACATGGCCATGTGCAGGGCGGCCGCTCGCCTATTCTCGGATCATCACCTTCTGCCTCTATACGCGTATAAATGTTATCTTCATCTATCCCACAGTAAGGCTTCTTTTCAAAGGCCACGTGGCCATCCAGAAACAGTACGTTTTGCCCCTCCCTTTGGTGAGGAACTGCGTTGCCCTTCTTTTCGAGTTCTGAATCCCCACTTGAATCCCCACTAGGAAGACCTAGTTGGTAATCAGTCCAATCACTAACATCTCTTTCGTTAGGTGGTATCCACGGATTACGGTCAGCAACCACTGCCATTCCGGGTTCGCTTGATGTAGTCAGAGCAAACTCGCCGAAAGGGTAATGATACGAGTAGCTGCAATAATTATCTGGCCATCGCTCTGCAGTGTCCTTCCATGTGCCAAAATCCCAGACATCAATAAGCTCAAGGCCGTGTGGGACATCGTCTGGGGCGAAACCTTTTGCAAGCGTAAACTCTGTGGTACCAGACTCACTCTTGCAGACAAACGACTTAGTCGTTACATCGGAGTACTTCACCAGAAGATATAAACACGAGGTAATAGTTATTGGAGCCGGAGGGCGACCGAAAGCAGCATCTCGGGTCTCGGCAGCCCAATATATGATGCCTGGATCGCTGTCAACCAAGCGACTACCGGGCGAGCCTGTCCGCGGCAGCTCATCCTCGTAATCATTGGAGTATATCAGCATTGCCTTGCCGATGCCGGACAGGTTCGTCCCACAGACCATTCGAAAGGCAATCGCCCTGACCCTGGCCAGTGCAGGCATTAAAATGCCCATCAACAGCGCTATGATCGCAATAACGACCAACAGCTCAACTAACGTAAAACCTTTTGTTCTTCTCATTTTATTCTCCTTTTACTTTATCTCGAGATTCGCAAGCCCAGCCGTTCTTAAGTACATTCGGTTTACATTTTGATAGATAAGTGCTTACTGCTACACAAACATCAAACACCCTTTTGTCTGCGAATCTCTCTAATTACCTTTTCTTTTCACCTAAGAACGGTTGGCACATATCTGCAAAACCGGTTTTGTCAACAAGGTTCACACCCGATTAGTTCTACATTCATTTCCCACAGCTATTTATCAAGCCCAGATGCTAAATTACAGAAACACCCTTTTTGGCAGGTAGGTTTAAGATATGATAAGAAAAGAATATGATGGCAACTCAGATTATAATACTTTATAAACCTACCGTCATCTAACTTAATACTAACACAAGACAATTTCTCTGTCAAATAAAATATCGGCAAATTAGCTAAAATTATTGAAATTTTTTGCCATTTGCTTAATATCTTTATTTTTAGCTTGGAATCATAGATATGACCACCAAAAATAATCTTGAAGGCACAAAAAACCTGCTAAAAAAGCATGGGCAGGCCCATCTTTTGGCATTCTGGGAGCAGCTAAACGTAGCCCAAAGGCAGAATTTACTTGCACAAATCGAGCAGCTAAATTTGGCGAAAATAGATAATTGGATAGCCAGGTACATCAAAAAGCCCGCTTCTGCTGATATAGATAGCCAATTTGCCCCTGTTGAGTCCTATAGCCCTGAACCAGCCGACCCGCAGCAACGCAAGTACGACAAAGCCATCAAATTGGGCAAAGAGCTAATACAGCAGAGCAAGGTTGCAGCGATGGTCGTTTCCGGTGGACAGGCAACCCGGCTGGGATTCGACGGCCCAAAGGGAGATTTTCCCATCAGCCCTATCAAAAACAAAACACTGTTTCAAATATTTGCCGAATCCATCACAGCAGCGTCGGAAAAATACCAATCTGTTTGCCCCTGGTATATTATGACAAGCCCTTTGAACTATACTGAGACCGTAGAAATTTTTCGCTCGAATGACCATTACGGCCTGAGAGAAAACAATGTTTTTATATTTGAGCAGGGCACACTGCCCAACTTTAGTTTCGACGGCAAAATACTGCTGGCCGACAAAGCTAATCTAAGCTGCTCACCCGATGGGCACGGTGGAAGCTTAAAGGCACTCTACCAAAGCGGCGCTCTGGCAGATATGAAAAGACACGGCGTAGAATTCATAAGCTATTGGCAGGTTGATAATCCTCTTGTAAGTATTTTTGACCCGTTGTTTATTGGTCTGCACGCCCTCGATGAATCAGAGATGTCCTCAAAAGCGGTAATTAAAACCGGCCCTTATGAAAAAGTTGGCAATTTCTGTCTGGTCGATGGCAAAATAACAGTCATTGAATACAGCGATTTGCCGGATGAGCTGGCAGAGCAAAGAAATCCCGACGGCTCACTCGTCTCCGAACTCGGTAGTATTGGCATCCATATTATCAGCGCCAGTTTTGTTGAACGGCTAAATAAAAACGGCTTTGCCCTGCCGTTACACAGAGCCAATAAAAAAATTCCATCCATTGACCAGCACGGAAATCCTGTCGAACCTGAACAGCCGAATGGTGTAAAGCTGGAAAGCTTTGTTTTTGATGCCTTGCCATTGGCCTCAAAGTCTATAATACTACAGACCACCCGAAATAAGGAATTTGCACCTGTCAAAAATGCCGCCGGCCCCAACAGTCCCGAAACAGCGAGACAGATGTTGGTCGCCTGTGCCGCTGATTGGCTTGAATCGGCAGGTGTCAACGTTCCCCGAAAAGCCGATGGTTCTGTCGATTGTCTGCTTGAAATTGCGCCCAGCTTCGCACTTGAAAAAGCAGATATCAAGGCAAAGCTAAATCAGGTACCAGAAATCAAGCCAAAGGACACGCTCTACCTGGCCTGAGACAGCTCAACACAGCCCTGAATTGTCCCCCTCTTTTACGCTTATTTTGTATAGAACTTGTGAACAGTTTCGGTGGAATACTTCTGGCCTGGCTTGAGAACAACAGATGGGAATTCGGGTTTATTCGGTGAATCCGGGAAGTGCTGCGTCTCCAGACAGAACCCGTAGTGCTTTTTATACACCTTACCGGACTTGCCGGTTATGGAGCCATCCAGAAAGTTCCCTGTATAAAGCTGAACCCCCGGCTCGGCGGTATGGATTTCCATAAATCGCCCCTTGGTCGGCTCATATACCCTCGCAGCCAAGGTCAACGAGCCACCACCGCTATTGAGCACGTAATTATGGTCGTAGCCACCAGGAACTTGGACGATTCGAGAGCCAATGGTCATCGGCCTGGTAAAATCCATCGGCGAATCTTTAACAGCCCTAATTTCGCCGGTAGGTATCAGGGATTCATCGACAGGCGTGTACTTATCGGCGTTGAGCATAAGCTCATGACCAAGGATGTCACCATTTCCCTGCCCTGCCAGATTCCAGTAGGCGTGATTCGTCAGATTGATGACAGTCGTTTTATCCGTCTCGGCCTCATAACTTACCTTCAATTCATTTTTCTTTGTCAGCGTGTAGGTAACCGTGCACGCCAGATTACCTGGATATCCCTCTTCGCCATCCTTGCTAAAATAGCTCAACCTAACGAACGCTCTATCGCTTTCAGCCGCTATGTCCTCGAGCTTCCACACCACCTTATCAAATCCCTTGATGCCACCGTGCAGATGGTTCGGGCCATTATTGGTCGCCAGCTTATACTCGACGCCGTTGAGGGTAAATTTGCCTTTGCCGATGCGATTAGCGTATCTGCCGGCGATTACTCCAAAATAGGGGTGTTCCTTAAGGTATCCGTCAAGTGTATCGAAGCCGAGTATTACATCAGCCAGGTTGCTATCGCGGTCCGGCACCTCCAGCGATACTAAAATCGCCCCGTAGTTCGTAATCTTAGCTCGAAGGCCGTTGGGATTACTTAGTGTGTATAAATCAACTCGCATGCCGTCGGGCATTTGGCCAAAAGTTTCTTTTCTGACACTCATTGCTTTTTCCTCCTTTGCTTGAGGTTTAGCTTCCGGTTCTTCTGAAGTAACTTGCCTTTCTTCGAGGGCCTGCAGTGGCAAAGCGCCTCGCAGGGCCGAGCCGAATATAAATATTGCCATTACCACTAAAACAAAATTAACCCAAACTCTTCCCTTCATTTTTTTCGACTCTCTTACTTCTCATTTAGCATTCTATAATCGTTATTCGATATTATTCTCCGTTCTCCGCCCCTTGGGGGGCTGCGAAGGATGAATCGCCCACAATATACCCTTGTCCTATGCTATTTGTCAAAAGATTTGTCCCAAATGCGTAATAATCAATATCGGGTTTGACAAAAGTTACAGTTTCAGGTATTTTACAGCTTGATACAGAAAAGAATAGCGTTTTGGGTGAAATGAGCTATGGCTGAGAATATTTTATATTATGGCGACAACCTTGATATTATTCAGCGTTACATTAAGGACGAGACGATAGACCTGATATATCTCGACCCGCCATTCAAGAGCGAGCAGGATTACAACGTACTTTTCGCCGAACAAAATGGTAGCCGGGCTGCTGCTCAAATCAAAGCCTTTGAGGACACCTGGCAGTGGGACCAAGCTGCTGCGAAATCCTATCAGGAGGTTGTTGAAGGAGGAGGTAAGGTTGCACAAGCTATGCTTGCATTTAGAACGTACCTCAGTGAAAACGACATGATGGCATACCTTTCTATGATGGCCCCACGTTTATTGGAGTTACGTCGTGTCTTAAAAGAGACAGGTTCAATTTACTTGCACTGTGATCCGACGGCAAGCCATTATCTTAAAATATTAATGGATGCCATCTTTGGGCCCTCGAATTTCAAGAATGAGATTGTTTGGCATTACCGCAAATGGCCTGCTGGAAAATATACTTTTCAAAGAAACCACGATATTCTACTTTTTTACTCGAAATCAGGAAGCCCAAAAAGGACATTCAATCAACTATTCATGGATCGGGCCCCATCAACCCTGAAGCGATTTGGAACTGCTAAGATTATATCAGGATACGATGAGTTAGGACATCGCTTGCCATCCAAAACTGAGAGTAAACCTTCGATGGGGGTCCGACAAGATGATGTTTGGGAGATTGGACGCGTTCCACCTATAAAACAACTGTTTCCGACGGAGAAACCTGAAGCGCTGCTTGAGCGCATACTCAAGGCGAGCAGCAATAAAGGGGATATAGTGCTTGACCCATTCTGTGGATGCGGAACGGCGGTTGTGGTCGCTGAGCAACTCGAAAGGAAATGGATTGGCATTGATATTACACATCTTGCTGTTGCGTTAATCAAACACAGATTGAGGGATGCATTGGGGAACAAAGTCAAGTATCGAGTTGTCGGAGAACCAGTTTCTTTGCCGGATGCGAGGACGTTAGCTCAGGACAACCGTTATCAATTTCAGTGGTGGGCGCTTGGTTTGGTGGGAGCGCGTCCTGTTGAGCAAAAAAAGGGAGCGGATAAAGGGGTTGACGGCCGGCTGTATTTCCACGATGAAGCCGATACTGCTAAGGCAAAGACCAAACAGATTGTTATATCCGTCAAATCAGGTAAGGTGGGAGTAAAAGATGTGCGAGACCTGCGTGGCGTATTGGAACGGGAAAAGGCGCAGATTGGAGTATTGATTTCTATGAAAAAACCTACAAGTGCGATGCGGAAAGAAGCAGCCGGCGCCGGTTTTTATAAATCACCCTGGGGGAAACACCCGGTTATGCAGATTCTGACAGCTGAGGAACTTCTAAGGGGCAAGAAAATAGATTACCCGGATGTTCCTGGCGTAAATGTCACCTTCAAGAAAGCTCCGAAAGCTAAAAATAAAAATATTGAGGAACCGGAATTAAACTATTCGCAAGAGTAATGCGAAACGAATTTTAGAAATAAGGGGTATGTAGATGGCTTTATTATTAGGATACGATGTTGGAAGCTCGTCGGTAAAAGCGACGCTGATGGAAGCCCAGACAGGTAAAGTGCTGGCGACGGCAACTTCTCCTGAGAAAGAATTAGAGATTATCGCAAAAAAATTCGGCTGGGCTGAGCAGCATCCTCACGTCTGGTGGGAGCACATCATCAAAACAATCCAAAAAATTAAATCGCAGGTTGACTTTGATGCGTCCGACCTTAAAGCGATTGGGATTTCCTACCAGATGCACGGGCTGGTTATTGTGGATAAAAACAAAGAGGTGCTCCGGCCTTCGATAATCTGGTGTGACAGTCGAGCAGTGCAAATCGGAGAAAAGGCAGCAGCTCAAATCAGCGAAGAAAAGTGTCTGAAGAACTTGCTCAATCTGCCCGGAAATTTCACCGCCTCGAAGTTAAAGTGGGTTATGGAAAATGAGCAGGAGATTTATTCCAGAATTTATAAGATAATGCTGCCCGGCGATTACATAGCAATGAAGATGACGGGCCGGATAAAGACGACTCCTTCGGGCCTATCCGAAGGGATAATGTGGGATTTTCAGCGACAGGGCCTTGCTAAGTTTTTACTTGACTATTATGGAATTTCCGAGGATTTGATTGCGGAAGCTGTTCCGACATTTTCAGTGCAGGGTGAGCTGACTAAGACAGCAGCCGGCGAGTTGGGATTAAAAGCCGGCACAAAAATATCATACAGAGCAGGCGACCAGCCCAATAATGCACTATCGCTTAACGTCTTAAATCCCGGAGAGATAGCGGCTACTGCCGGCACATCGGGCGTAGTTTATGGCATCACCGAAAAGAGCGACTACGACAGTAAATCAAGAGTCAATACCTTTGTTCACGTCAACCACACGTCACAAACGCCGAGGTATGGAGTGCTATTGTGCCTCAATGGCACGGGAATTCTAAATAGCTGGCTGAAACATAATGCTACCGACGGGCTGGACTACAGCCGGATGGATGAATTAGCAAACAGTGTCGAAGTGGGCTGTGAGGGACTTGTGATTCTGCCTTATGGAAACGGGGCTGAAAGGACGCTGGAGAACAAAAATCTTGGCGCTTCTATCCATGGCCTGAATTTCAATATCCACAACAGGGCACATCTACTGCGGGCGGCACAGGAGGGAATTGTTTTTGCGTTGAATTATGGACTGGGTATAATGCGGCAGACAGGAGCAGAAGTAAAAACTGTTCGAGCGGGCAATGCAAATATGTTCCTCAGCAGTTTGTTTGGCGAGGCCTTTGCGACAGTAACGCAATCAGTCGTGGAATTATATAATACCGACGGCTCGCAAGGTGCTGCCAGAGGTGCCGGTATCGGTGCCGGCATCTATAAAGGCCCGGAAGATGCCTTTGTGGGTTTAGAGCCTGTAAAAATAATCGAACCAAATGACAAATTGATGACTATATACAAACAAGCGTATGAAAAATGGGAAAATATATTGAATTATAAATTGAAGAGGAGTTAGTAAAATGGCAGAGAAATCTTTACATAGTATTTGCAGATGGACGTTTAATGCTGGCAAAGGTGGCTTTGTGCCCGGCGACCAGCGGCCCGAATGGGGCGGCGAGTTCGGCACACCGGAGATGATTAAGCTGGTGGCTGATAAGGTTCGGCCTCGGATACCGGACAATATCGTATTGGGAATAGAGATGCACTATGATGCGGAAGTTGATGAAAAAACAGCACCTGATGTAGCTGATGCTCTTGTTGATTCAGGATTATATTTAGCGATGATAACTCCCGGCGCTCACTGCCACTTTGCTTATGGCGGGATAGCATCGCTGGACCCGCAGGAGCGAAAAAGTGCGGAAGGGCTGGGAACAAGAACAGTCGATGTGGCCTACGGGCCTTTGAAAAAGGCGTGGCATCCGGAAAAAGCACCGGCACTTGTTATCTGGAACGGCTCATTCGGCTACGATATAGCCACGGTCGGGATTAAGCAAATGTATCAAAATCTTAAAGAAAGTATCGCGGGTTTGTGCAAATATGAACAGAAAAAAGGCGGTAGCTTATATATTGCATTTGAGCCAAAGCCAAACGAGGGCCATCCGGCAATGCTGATTCCAACGGTTGCAAGCGCAATACTGTTCTGGAGAAAAATCGAGGAAGAATTCGGCGTTTCCAGAGACAAAAAAGGCGTAAATAAAGAGTTCGGACATTCTGAAATGATAGGGCTGGACCATGTACATGATTCGGTTGAAGAGCTGGATAACGATATGATGGTTCATATGCATCTAAATAGCCAGGGATACAACGATGGTATTATTCTCGGCGGGCCGGGAAAGTACGACATAGACCACGGGGCCAGAGTAAACGGTATGAATATTGCTATCGCTGGTCTTATCCAGCAGGCAGGCTATAGTCGATGGAAAGGCCATGATATGCAAACCCGTGCATACGATACCGCAGAGCAGGGAATCGACAGAGTTATAAGAAGTGTATTGAGCTGGGAGGCCTGCGA
>CAZUPG010000049.1:0-8965 GCA_964622085.1 uncultured Pirellulales bacterium
GTTTATATGGGAAAAATGGTTAAATCAAGCTGCAAATTATAAAAACTACGATATCGGACTGCGTCGGACTTCGTCCCGACGAGTGAGACAACAACCGATTATAATGAGAAAAACTTTTATCTGGACCAAGTAAATAAAAAGGCTGTAAGCTTTATGCCTACAGCCGGTTTTATTTGAAATTAGATTCTCAATAAGGCTATTCAACACCTACCAGCCAGTGTGCGGCAAGTATAGCAAAGTCATAAAAGTCAATGTCGCAGTCGCCATCCAAGTCGCCAAAATAGATAAAAGCAAACTCGTATGCGCCAATATCTACTGTGACAGTGCCGTTACAGTCACCGTCTATTAGCCTGGGATGGTTCTCAATATCAAGGCTATTAGGAAGAACGACACTGTTATCACCCGTATCAATGCAGGGTGAGCCAGGTGAGAGCCGGAGATTATCATCCTCTGTGCCGACAATGCCATCGATTCCATTTGGGTCAATAAATAGTGGGATGTCATCGATATTGTTGTTGGCCACGCCGCCGAATGGAATGTACCCGTCGTCGGGGTCATCGTCCTGGATACAACTGTGTGTTACGACCGGCGTGCCACTGTCTGTGTGGATTTGAGCTGATTCATCTATGCCGCCGGAATCACTGTTTCCCCACAAAATGCAGTTAGTCAGGGTCGGGCTGCTGTTCTCCCGGTTGTATATCCCCCCACCGCTGGTGTTTGCTGAGTTGCCACTAAAGGTGCAATTCGTCATTGTCGGGTTACAGTTTGCCCGGTTGTGCATTCCTCCACCACCGTCATAGCCTATCGAGTTTCCAGTGAAGAGGCAGTTGGTCAGCGTCGGGTTGCAGTTGTTCCAGTTGTACATCCCGCCTCCATAGTTTGAGGTGTTGTCGATGAATGTACAGTTCGTGAGTGTCGGACTGCTACTATCCCTATTGTACATCCCTCCGCCGACCGGCGCCGCCGAGTTGCCTATAAAGATGCAGTTGGTCAGTATTGGGTTGCTGTTCACCCAGTTGTGCATACCGCCGCCGGTACCTGAATTTCCACTGAACAGACAGCTTGTCAACGTGGGGCTGCTTTGGTTAGCGTTAAACATACCACCGCTAATTTGGGCTGCCGAATTATCGCTGAAGGTACAGTTGGTAAGCGTAGGACTGCTGCTCATATTGTTGAGCATCCCGGCCCCATAGTCTCCCAAGTTTTCTCTGAAGGTACAGTTGGCCAATGTCGGACTGCCTGTGTAATTATACATACCGCCACCGTTATCGGCGGGATGAGAGCCGTGGGCATTGCCAGCAGTGATGACGAAGCCATCTAATACGGCCGTGGCGTCAGTCCCGCTGCCAGTGACGATGTGATAGCTGTTGTCCAAGGTGTTACCCGCCGTGCCAATATCGCCGCTGAGGATAGCTTCACAGCCATTCGGGTCACGGTCGTCCCACGAGTTGCAGCCACCGGCAGGGAAACCACCATAGATTTCCACGCTATTTATCAGTTGGAACGTGGCATATCTGTCGCCGGTACCTTCAGGATAGCTTGAGTTCGCATCGGGTCGATAGGTACCCTGGGCCACCAAAATCGTATCCCCGCTCGAGGCAGCAGCCAAGGCATCTTGAAGGTATTTGTAGGCATCAGTCCAATTAGACCCGTCATTTTTCCCCGATGCGTTCGCATCAACGAAAATAGCGCCTTCGAAAGGCATAAAATCAACTCCCCATACATTGCCTGATGTATTTGGGGGATTACCCACACCAGAAGTACCAGTTGAAACGACTTTATCGGTGAAATCATAGCCGGCCTCGTTTATGCTTATTGTGTACGTTGAGGCAGACGGAATCCTCGCCAGAGCATAGATACCTTTAACATTCGTTACTGCGTTGTAGGTTCCGCCTGCTGTTCTTTGCGCTGTTACCGTAAGGCCACTGGTGGGATTTCCGGAGGCATCGATGACCCGGCCGCTGATGATTTCACCCGAACCTGATACAAAGATGTTATATACACATCCGTCAACAATGCTAAAACCTGGAGGCATATCAGGAATAGAAAAGTTGTACCACGCATCCTGGACTCCCGCCCAACCCATATTAAGATGGTGATAGAGCGTCCAAAAGCCGTGGGGTATCATGGAGATATATTGCCAGCCATATCCGTCGCATACAACTGCATGCCCATCGGTAGAGCCGGGAAAAAGACCGAGGATAACAGGATGGTCATAGTCGAGATTGGGGTTGACCATATCATTTAATGCCGGCCCGATATTGGCTCCGCCATTATCGCCATAGATAGCATTGCTATACATAAAGGTGTTTATCAGCGCACTATTCACATCGGACGAAGAAGCACGCGACCCAGTGGGAAGAGGCCAGTAACTCATTTTGACCGAGACCCCGGCATCATAGCAAAGTGCTCCAATGGCCTGGCGGTTTGGATCATCGGTGTTGCAATCTGGAACCAGGGTCATCAAGTCCCAGTTATATGGTCCGCCGCTGCCATCACCACCGCGTGTCAACGCCCATTGTGACGTGCCGTCGACACTGATCTTAAAAGGGTTTACACCTATCCCACAGGGGTCATTGGGGTGTTCGTGGTACCGCATCACCTGCGACATCGCAGTGGCGACACAGCCGCAGGGATAGTTATTCGGGTCATTTGGTCCGTATGGAGGCGTGTAATAGTTATAGCAAGCAAGGCAGGGGTCTTCACAACAAGTCGTTTGGGCCCATTTACTTTGCACCAGCGGAGCTACACGAACATCGGAGATGGCAGGCAGCCCTCCCACCAAAGCAACCGGCCCTGCAGGCGCCTCGGCAAAGCCGGTCAACTGGTCCCACTTGGCTTGGGAGTTAAGGGCCCTTTCCATTGCGCTTTCCATTGCGCTGGTCGCCTCAAGGACTTGGATATCGCGAACCATTGCGATTCGACCATTGAGGTCGTTAGTTACTAATGCACCCAGCGGGTTGTCAGTTGAGGGGTCATAGGTGCCGTCATCGGCGAAACCGATAATCGGCTCAATCAAATCGTCAGCCGGCACAATCACAAAACCGGCCGGCTGCAAATAGACAATGTAATAAATCGGCTCAGCAAAATCGTCAGTGAAAGTCTCAACTTTCTTCACCTGCTGGCCGAGAGATGCGCCAAGCGGTTGTTGGTCGGTTCTGAGCCAGCCAGTTACTACCATTTCAGCCTCATATTCCGTTGTAGGCCTTGCCCAAAGAATGCTTCCACAGAATTGCAGCAGTAACAATATAATTGTGAAAAAAATGCGTTTGCGTTTCATTTTGCTTCCTCCTGAAAAAGCAATAATCACTGCGCAGTCCATACGCACTTCAGCGATACCAAATAATAATAGCGAGATGATAATAGCACTATATATCAGGCAGGGTCAAAAGTCAAGAAAATTATAGGACTTTTCACCTTTTTAGGTACGTAGTTTAGCTTGCTTTTGGACTTGTTTTCGGGCTTGCTTTCGGGGCTAAACACTGGTATATATGTGTGTTATGCAGACGAAAATAGCTGTTCCAATAGCGGCAGAAAATCCTAACGAGGCAAAGAAGCAAATCAAAGCGGCCCTGGCAGCAGGCGCTGAGACGCTCGAATTGCGAAGCGATTACCTCGAAAACCTAAGCGTCGATATGGTTAAGAGCCTGGTTGGCGAAATTAAAAAAACCGGCCGAAAAAAAGTGCCTCTCATAGTAACCTGCCGGGACAAAAAGCAAGGCGGAGCAAGAAAATATCCTGACCGGTTACGAACCGACGTGCTGGCAGGCGCACTAAAAGCAGGCGCCGAATTTGTCGATTTCGAATATGAGAATTATCGCTTTGTAGAAAACCAGGAGAAGTTACAGAGAGGATTATCACAGAACTCAAAGGCACGGCTGATTCTGTCGGCTCACAATTTCGAGAGGAAATTTGATAATATCAATAAAGTGTATCGCAATATCTTAACTGTCTTTCCGGCGGCGATACCCAAGCTTGTCTATACGGCAAATCATATCAACGACTGCTTCGATGCCTTCGATTTGCTGCACAAAACAAGCGGAGAACGAATCGTCTTTTGTATGGGTGAGGCGGGATTGATAAGCAGAATCATTGCAAAGAAATTAGGCAGCTTCGTAACTTATGCCAGTATCGATAAAGAAAGCGCTACAGCGCCGGGGCAGTTGACAATCGAGCAATTGAAAAGATTATACCGCTTCGATTCGATAGACTCCGATACGGAACTTTTCGGCGTGATAGCCGAGCCGGTCGGCCATTCGCTTAGCCCTGCGATTCATAATGCGTGCTTTGCAGAAAAAAATATGAATAAACTGTATCTGCCGCTATTGGTAAAAGGCGGGCAAAGTGAATTCGATTTGTTTTTGAACAACGTCATTGTGAGAAAATGGCTGAACTTTCGCGGCTTTAGCGTGACAATTCCGCATAAGCAAAACGCCTTAAACTATGTCAGGAGAAAACCGGGCTTTGTCGAACCATCCTTCGACGGTGCGCTCAGGACTGTCGAACAGTTAGCAGAAAAAATCGGGGCAGTAAATACTCTTGTTATAGGTACAGAAGGAAAATTGTCCGGCTATAACACCGATTATGCAGCGGCACTGGATTCAATTACTTCCGGACTAAAAATTGACAGAGCTGATTTGAAGGAGATGCCGGTCGCAGTTATCGGGGCCGGTGGTGTGGCAAGGGCGATAGTGGCAGGTCTTAGCGACGCAGGTGCAAAAATCAAGATTTATAACCGCACTATCCAAAGGGCCGAACGGCTTGCGGCTGAGTTTGATTGTGAATTTTCCGGGCTGGATGATTTACAAAATTTAGATGCGAAATTAGTTATAAACTGTACGAGTATCGGAATGCACCCCAATGTTGATGCGACGGCCCTGCCTGAAAAATACCTGAAAAAGGGGATGGCGGTTTTCGATACGGTTTATAATCCTGCTGAGACTTTGCTGCTAAAACAGGCAAAGAAAAAGAGGTTAAAAAGGATTGACGGCCTGTCGATGTTCGTAAACCAGGCGATGGCACAATTTAAACTCTTCACCGGAAAAAACAGCAACGCAAAAATTATGCGAAAAACTATTTCTAATATTTTCCAATAGTGAAGATGAGAACTGTATTTATTTAGGAAGTGATGCAATGAAATACCAAAAACTTTGCGATTTGGTCTTTGAGAAACTCAAAAATCGCATGGAGTCAAGTGCTGGTCTTGCAGTTTGCGCTCGGGACAGGCCTGGCCGTGTTTTCACCCCGTCAGAAATTGACGTCTTACTTCTAACGGGGTTCACGGGCTCCAAGCCCGTGCCACGCGCCGAATTAACTTTGACGCAAATTTCGCTGAAATGATATAATATGTAAGAATCTGCGTTTCCATTCTCCGTAGCAGGCCTACTCCGCCGAAGCGGCTGCGAAGGCCGGAAGCTACTGCGAAGGATGAAAATCAGCGCAATCTGCGTCTAATAAATTTAAGAGAATACTTTAAGGACAACAAAAAATGACTGAATATTCAGTAAGCCCGGAAGGTGAAAAATTTGCTATTCCCAAAGACGATGAGTATGCTGCGGAGCTCAAACAAATTGAGTCGCTGGTAGAAACAGCACAAAGCGAAGGTAAAGAAATCGTTGTAGTGATGGGTGTTGGTTTTGTCGGTGCGGTTATGGCAGCAATTATCGCCGATACCGTCGATAAGAAAAGCGGTAAACCCAGCAAGTTTGTGATTGGCTGTCAACGACCCAGCAGCCGAAGCTATTGGAAGATTCCGCTTCTTAACAGGGGCCAGTCACCGGTTAAGGCCGAAGACCCGCAGGTCGAACCGATGATTGCCCGCTGTGTGCTGGAAAAAAAGACACTGGTGGCCACCTACAACAGCAACTGCCTTAAATTAGCAGACTGCGTTGTCGTGGACGTGCAGTGCGATTACACAAAAAACGACCTCGGCAATCTCCGGACAGGCCAAGCGGAAATGAGAGCGCTGGAAGCAACTATGAAAACCATCGGCGAGAAGGTTGGACCACAGTGCCTTACTCTCATCGAAACAACCGTTGCACCAGGAACAACGGAGTTTGTGGCCTGGCCGATTATGAAAAAGGCATTTGCAGCACGTGGAATAAACACAGAACCACTATTGGCCCACAGCTTCGAGCGGGTTATGCCCGGCAGACAATACGTTTCATCGATACGGGATTTCTGGCGTGTCTGCTCCGGCTGTAATAAAGACGCAAGAGCCCGAGTCGAGAAATTTCTGCGTGAAGTGCTTAACACCGACCAATATCCGCTGACGGTTATGGACCGGCCAATCGAATCAGAAACTACTAAGATTGTTGAAAATTCCTATCGCGCAACAATATTAGCATTTCTTGACGAGTGGTCGCTGTTCGCAGAGCGAAACGGTGTGGACCTGATTAAAGTCATCAAGGCGATTAAGGTCCGGCCCACTCACAACAACATCATATTTCCAGGGCCGGGTATCGGCGGATACTGCCTGCCAAAGGACGGTGGTCTGGGATACTGGGCGTATAAACATATCCTGGGCTTCGAGGATGATATTTTCAAAATTACCACGAAGGCAATTGATATAAATGATACCCGCGGCCTGCATGTGGCTACGCTGACGAGGGATGCCCTTCGCAATATGGGAAAGTATATCGCAGGAGCCAATGTGCTTCTGTGCGGTGCAAGTTACCGCCAGGATGTTGCTGATACACGCTACAGCGGTTCGGAAATCGTTGTCAGGAAACTTGCGGAAATGGGCGCTGAAATTCGTGTTCACGACCCTTATCTTGAGCACTGGTACGAACTGGAGAAGCAGGATGTTTACCCTGCGCCGGGCCATTCGTGGTTGAGGTTCTTCCGTAATCAGAACAACCTGGTCAACATTCGAGTGCAAAATGACCTGCAGAAGGCAATAAAAGGTGCCGAGGTTCTGATACTCGCAGTGCCACATAAGCCTTATCTTGGACTTGACCCTGACGAGATAGTGGCCTGGGCAGGCGGACCGCTGGCCGTTATCGATTGCTTCGGTATATTAGACGATAAGAGCATAAGAAGATATTTCGAATTGGACTGCGAGGTAAAAGCATTAGGCAGAGGACACATTCAGCGAATAAAAGAAGAAGTGAGAAAAAAGGCAGTGAGCTAAAGTGCCTAAAGTGAGCTAAAGTGACACGAAGTGTCATTGCGAGCCCGAAGGGCGTGGCAATCTCAAATCTTTACGAGCGGTTGAGATTGCTTCGGTCGCTTCGCTTCCTCGCAATGACAAAACCTGCCTTTAGGCACTTTACACTTTAGGCACTTCTCAATATGGATATCAAGGACAAACGCATAGCGATTCTGGCGCCGGTAGCATGGCGGACGCCGCCACGGGCATACGGTGCGTGGGAGACCGTGGCCAGCAATATTACCGAAGGCCTGGTAGCACGCGGGTGGAAAAATATAACACTCTTTGCCACAAAAGAATCAATAACAAAAGCAAAACTCGTGGCTTTCGTAGAGAAAGGTTACGAAGAAGATAAAACACAAATCCCAAAGGTCTCCGAGTGCCTGCATATTTCAAAGGTTATGCAGCACGCAGATGAATTCGACCTTATTCATAACAATTTCGATTATCTGCCTTTAACTTATCTTCCGTTTATAAAAACACCGATGCTGACCACAATCCACGGCTTTTCCGACCCGGATATCCTGCGTGTTTATCACGACCACAAAGATACTTATTACGTTTCCATCAGTGACTCCGACAGAAATAAAGATTTGCCTTATCTTGCAACTGTTTATAACGGAATTGACCTTTCCAACCTTACCTTCAGGCAAACGCCAGGTGACAAGCTCATCTGGCTCGGGCGGATACACCTTGATAAGGGAACTCATCTGGCGATTGAGGTCGCTAAAAGATGCAATATGGACCTGCTCATAGCCGGCATAATCCAGGACCAGCAATACTTCGATAATCTTATTAAGCCGTACCTTAATTATTCGTCAATCCAGTATATAGGGCCTGTAAATCCGACAGCACGGGATGCCCTTTTCAAAGAGGCATACGCTGTTATTCATCTCAATACAATCCCAGAACGTTTTGGCCTGGTACTGGCAGAGACGATGGCTGCGGGGGTGCCTGTTATCGCGATGGATTTGGGCTCGTGCCGTGAGGTTATCGCAGATAAACAGACGGGCTACTTAGTCAATAATGTAGAAGAAGCAGTAGAGGCCGTTGGCAAAATCGATTCGATAGACCGCAGGAAGTGTCGTCAACATGTCGAAGAAAACTTTACTATCGATTGTATGGTTCGCGGCTACGAAAAGGTGTACGAGGAAATTTTCCGAAGGGAAAAACAAAAGAACAAGGAATAATAGCCACAAAGAGAATAAAAGTGAGCTAAAGTGAACTAAAGTGCCTAAAGTGAGCTAAAGTGACACGGAGTGTCATTGCGAGGAGCGCAGCGACGTGGCAATCTTGACCATTCGCAAGCCAGAGATTGCCACACCCTCTCTTGGTTCGGGTTCGCAATGACGAGGTAGTGGATTCCCGCTTGCGCGGGAATGACAAGGGAACACAAGAATGATCAAACAATTTGTCAAGCGCTATAAAGGTAACCCGATACTGACAAAGGATGATATTCCTTATTCGGTTCAAACGGTTCACAATGCAGGCGTTACGAAATTCGACGGCGGGTATATAATGCTGTTTCGCTCGCATCTCGATACCGGCAGGAGTATAATCGGCATAGCTGAAAGCGAAGATGGATTTAACTTCAAAGCACGGCCTGAGCCGTTTATGGTGCCAAGCAAAGAGCCGCCCTTTTGCGAATACGAAGAATATAGTGTCGAAGACCCGCGGATTACTAACATAGAAGGTGTATACTACATAACATACAGTGCATATTCAGCACACGGTGTTCGCATCGGCTTAGCTAAGACAAACGATTTTGAATCGGTTGAAAGAGTTGCATTTATTACCGAATCCGATTACCGAAAT
>CAZUPG010000050.1:0-8892 GCA_964622085.1 uncultured Pirellulales bacterium
CCTGTGACCCCCTGCGTGTAAAGCAGGTGCTCTAGCCAACTGAGCTAATCGCCCTGAATATGGTAACTGGTATAGTTAGACAGGATTTACAGGATAAAACAGGATAAAATGAAATCTTGTCAATCCTGTTAATCCTGTCCAAAAAGCCATTTAACCAAATTTTTTACCCTTGTGTCAACAGCTTTGATAATTTATATTCTTGACAGGTAAGAGATTGCCACGCCCTTCCTCCTTCTCCAAGGCTACGGAGGACAAGTCAGGCCTCGCAATGACTCTTAATGCGATTTTTTCATATCATTTTAAAATTTGAGGTGTTGTTATGACAGTAATCGAAGCCATTCGTAAGCGATACTCGTGCAGGACATACCAGGATAAGCCAATAAAGCAGGAAAAGCTCGACCAACTCTTAGAGGCGGCTCGGCTGGCACCATCTGCTAAAAATTTGCAGGATTGGCGGTTTGTGGTAGTAATAGAAAAAGAAACAAGACAAAAGGTAGCGGCCTGCACGAATCGGCCGGAAGTCTTTAGCAAAGCGGGAGCGATTGTTGCAGCGTGCAGCGTTAGCGATGAGGTGATGCGATGCGGGCAGGCGGTTGCGCCTATTGATGTGTCTATCGCGCTGGAACATATCGCCCTGCAGTCAACGGAATTAGGATTGGGGACTTGCTGGATTGGTTCGTTCGAGACGGAAAAAGTCAGAGCAATACTGGATATTCCAGCCGATATAAATATAATTGAGCTGATGACGGTCGGTTATCCTGCTGATGAGCCGAAAGAGCCAAATCGTGAGCCGATAGAAAAAATCGTTTGCTACGATAAATGGCAGTTCTAAATTAGACGTCAAAGATTAAAGACGCTTTGATTTCACAATGCGATTTTGTAAGATATTGTTGAAATTTGATTTAGGGGACGTGGTGTAACGGGAGCACGCTGCGGTCGCATCGCGGAAATGAGGGTTCGATTCCCTTCGTCTCCAGTCTTCGTTTGCCCAAAATTCGCAGGGATAATATAGCCACGAATCGGGTTGAGATTTTCGTTCAATATGTTAAAGAAATGTAAAGGGGGTAAAATGCTATGCCGGCAAATATAGTACATATGTTAATCGCCCATAAGGCGCTCCAAAAACTAAAAGAAAAAGGTATTAAAGAATTTACGCAGTTTGCCGAAATGCTCGATGATACATCGAAGAGAAACTCCAGAGCATATCTAAATCTCGGCAGTATAGGGCCTGACCTGTATTACTACGCCGAGATTGGCAAGAATATCAAAGATTTGATTACAGAAAAGTTTGTGCAGGCCAAAGGAGTAACGCCGTGGTCGTATCATCTGCATTCACATCGGCCGAATGAATTTCCTCTGAAGTTAGCGGAAATTATGTTCAGTGATGCGATAAGAAAAAACGGCAAGACAAAACTTGAAGATGACGACATCAGAAAGCTGGCATACATAGCAGGACACCTGACGCATATGGCTGGGGACCAGATAATACATCCGGTGGTGAACAGAGTGGCCGGGCCTTACTACCGAAGCGGAAAAAATCGGAGAAAACACCGTGAGTGTGAAGTTTTTCAGGACTTCTTTCTCTACGAAGAAGTATATCGCCTGGAGGAAAAAAGCGGGAAAACATACGACTTTCTTAAGCAAAAGTTCCACAAGTGGGCAGATTGCGTAAAGGGAGCAAGAACCAGAAACAGTGAGGACTGGTTCCGTTACTTTCTGCAGCGGGGCTTTATAGAAACTTACGGCTCAGGCCCATCGGAAGCACAAATCGAGAATTCCGTTGATAACCTGCTGCTGATGCTAAGGACGTGCCAGATGCTCGGACCATATAAGGAGGCGGCAGAAGATTATCGCAGGAACGGCTACAACAAAGGGATGTGTAAGCAATACATTAAAGATGTGGATTACGTTAAATACTGGCGGGTTGCTGTGGAACTATCGGTGATATATCTTATCGCATTATACGAAGTGTATTATGTGCTGAAAGAAGGACAAGATTTTACCGACCAGCACAAGCAGCGATTTCTTAAAATTGTCAGTGATGCGGACCTTTCCTGCCCGCTGAAGCAAAACATCTTCGAGAAGGCCAAGAGCGAGCTTGAAAACAAAAAGACTATGGATGTAGCAATTGCAAAACAGTCAGAGCCACTTCTAACAAAAACAAAGTTTGTCACTATGAATAGGATATTCAAGAGCAAAAGTGATAGAGATGTCGTAAGAGCATAGCTCTCTAATTTCCACCTGCGTGTGGATAAATATGGAAGGTAAAGTATATATCGGTATAGCAGGTTGGTCATATCCGGATTGGAGGGGGATTGTGTATGAGCGGGCGAAGATGGACCAGCTTGAGTATGTAAGTAGATTCATTGATTGTACTGAAATCAACAACACCTTTTACCGGCCTCCGAATGAAAAAACCACAACAGCATGGCTGGAAAGCATCGCTAAAAGTAAAGATTTTTTCTTCACGGCAAAACTACATCGGGACTTCACACACCAGGGCAAAATCAGCGAAGAGATGGTAGAGCAATTTCACAAGGGCTTCGAGCCAATGCTCCGTGCAGATAAGCTAAAACATCTGCTGGTGCAATTTAGATACGACTTCACTGATTGTGAGGAAAACCGACAACATCTGGCAAAGATAACAAAAAGCTTTTCTGGTGTATTCAATCTGGCTGTAGAAATAAGACACAAATCGTGGCAAGAAAAAGATGCACTGAGATTTTTGGAGGGGCTTGGCGTTTCGGTATGTAATCTCGATTACCCAACGACGTGGAACTCGTTCGATATGCAGGACTACACAATTGGTAAAAACGGCTATTTCAGGTTGCACGGCAGAAATGAAGAAAAATGGTTCGATAAAGATGCAGGCAGGGATGAGACTTATGACTATTACTATGACGAAAATGAGATTGCAGAAATAAAGAAGAGAATCGACAGACTTGCTCTGGCATTTGAGACACTAACGGTTATTGCCAACAATCATTTCAAGGGGGCTGAATTAGCCAATGCCATTGAGCTAAAGGCATTACTAAGCAGCGAAAAGCAGCCGGTGCCTGAAGGGCTTTTAAGAGCATATCCGAATCTGGCAAAGATTGCATTGCAACCGGAGAAGCCATGTGATACACTGTGGGATGTGTGATGCGAAAGATGAGATTGCCACGTCGCTTCCTCCTTCGCCAAGGCTATGGAGGACAAGTCGCTCCTCGCAATGACCAAGAAAGACTTGGATTCCCGCTTTCGCGGGAATGACATATGGCAGGGAAAGTTTACATCGGCATAGCAGGTTGGTCGTATCCGGATTGGAAAGGGATTGTATACAATAAAGCGAAAATGGACCAGTCCGCCATACGTCCGGCGGACAAGCTTGGTATGTAAGTAGATTCATTGATTGTGCTGCAGGAACATTCTTTGCAAAAAGGTCAATTCTATTAGGTGGCTGACAAAGTCATTTAATGCCAGAATGATAGCTTTGCAGTGACCTTAAAGGAGCCGTGCCGTTTCTGCTCGCAGCAATACCTTTAGCGGCAGCAGCGGCGGCAGCAGTTGTGGTTATATAAGGAATTCTGTACTTAATAGCGGCTTTGCGTATATAAGAATCATCATACTTACCCATCCTGCCGGCAGGGGTATTGATAATCAACTGAATCTCATTATTCTTTATAGCATCTACTATATTGGGTCTTCCCTCGTGCATTTTGAGGATATGCTCACTTCTGACACCATTATCTGTCAAGTACCGATGAGTTCCTTCCGTTGCCCTGATTTTGAAGCTAAGCTTCTGGAACTGTTTTGCAACTTCGAGAGCGGACTTTTTATCGTTATCAGTTACAGTCATCAGGACAGTACCCTCAGCAGGAAGCTGTTGCTTAGCAGCCTGCTGAGATTTGAAAAATGCAAGGCCGAATGAATCTGCCAGACCTAATACCTCACCAGTTGAGCGCATTTCCGGCCCAAGAAGCGGGTCGACTTCCGGGAACATATTGAATGGAAAAACAGCTTCTTTGACACCAAAGTGTGGGATTTTGCGATGCTTTAAGTTAAGCTCGGAAAGCTTTTTTCCAAGCATAAGCTGAGTTGCTAATCGGGCCATCGAGATTCCGCAGACCTTCGATACAATCGGAACAGTCCGCGATGCCCGTGGATTTGCTTCAAGAATATATACTTTATCATTAGCTATGGCATACTGGATATTCATCAGTCCAACCACGTTCAGCTCTATTGCAATTTTTCTGGTATATTCACAGATAGTGTCAATGTGTCTCCGTGGTATGCTGATGGGCGGAATAACACAGGCAGAGTCGCCGGAGTGAATGCCGGCAAGCTCGATATGCTCCATAACAGCAGGGACAAATGCATCTGTTCCATCAGAGATGGCGTCTGCTTCGGCTTCTATAGCGTTTTCAAGAAATTTGTCAATAAGAATGGGTCTTTCAGGTGTTACCTCCACGGCTTTTGCGACGTAGTGTTTTAGCATATCTTCATCGTGGACTACCTCCATAGCGCGTCCGCCGAGTACGTATGATGGTCTTACCATAAGGGGATAGCCGATTCGCTTGGCAATAGCGAGAGCTTCATCTTCGCTGCTGGCCATACCGGATTCCGGCTGAGGGATGTCAATCTTTCTCATCATCTCCCGGAAACGGTCACGGTCCTCAGCCAAATCAATCGTCTCCGGTGAAGTCCCTATTATCTTTACGCCCGCCTGGGCCAATTCGTCAGCTATGTTAAGCGGCGTTTGGCCGCCGAACTGGACAATCACGCCTTCGGGTTTTTCTTTTTCATAAATGCTCAGTACATCTTCAACAGTAAGCGGCTCAAAATACAGCTTGTCGGAAGTATCGTAATCTGTAGAAACCGTTTCGGGGTTGCAGTTTACCATAATCGATTCGTAGCCCTCGTCGCGGAGCGTAAAGGCAGCATGAACGCAACAATAGTCAAACTCAATTCCCTGGCCGATACGATTCGGGCCTCCACCTAAAACCATAATCTTGCGTTTATTAGTTGTCTGGACTTTATCGGGTGCGTTATATGTGGAGAAGTAATATGCGGCGTTTTCGACGCCACTTACGGGCACCGGCTCCCAGCCCTCTACTACACCAAGAGAAATGCGTTTTTGCCGGATTTTACTTTCCGCAATGCCAAGTATTTTAGCGAGGTACTTGTCAGCAAAGCCATCTTTCTTGGCCTGAATCAGGAGTTTGTCAGGAAGCATCTTGCCTTTATATTTAAGCAGCTTTTCCTCCAGTTGGACAAGCTCCGCCATTTGTTCGATGAAGTAACGCTTGATACGCGTTTTTTCATAAAGTGTTTCTATATCGGCTCCTTTACGCAGAGCTTCGTACATAATGAATTGTCGCTCACTCGAAGGTACGCTCAAAAGGTTCAATAGCTCATCAAGAGAAAGCTTATTGAAGTTCTTTGCAAAACCGAGGCCGGGACGTCCTATCTCAAGAGAACGAATGGCCTTCTGGAATGCTTCCTTATAATTTTTGCCGATGCTCATCACCTCTCCGACGGCCCGCATTTGTGTGCCGAGCTTGTCCTCGACACCTTTGAACTTCTCAAAACCCCAACGGCAAAACTTAACTACAACGTAGTCTCCCGAGGGAGTATATTTTTCCAGTGTACCATCCCTCCAATACGGTATCTCATCGAGAGTCAGCCCACCAGCCAACAATGAAGAAACAAAGGCAATTGGAAAGCCGGTGGCCTTTGAAGCAAGCGCCGATGAGCGGGAGGTTCTTGGGTTTATTTCAATTACGACGACTCGTCCGGTATCCGGGTCGTGAGCAAACTGGATATTGGTACCGCCTATGACCTTAATGGCATCAACAATGTTATAAGAATATTTTTGCAGCTTTTTTTGCAATTGCTCCTCGATAGTAAGCATTGGAGCGGTGCAGTATGAATCTCCAGTGTGCACACCCATCGGGTCGACATTTTCAATGAAACAGACGGTTATCTTCTGTCCTTTGGCATCTCGAACGACTTCCAGCTCCAATTCCTCCCAGCCGAGAACAGACTCCTCTACCAGGATTTGTCCGACGAGACTTGCCGAAAGGCCTCGAGCTGCTACGGCACGCAGCTCCTCGACGTTAAAAACGGCGCCACCGCCGGTTCCGCCCAAAGTATAAGCCGGCCGGATTATAACAGGATAGCCAATTTCATCAGCGTTTTTTTCGGCTTCTTCAACGCTAAAGGCCAGTTTGCTCTTTGGCATCTCGATGCCCAGCTGGTTCATTGTTTCCTTGAAGGCACCACGGTCCTCACCACGCTTTATAGCATCGATCTCGACACCAATGACTTTGACACCATATTTTTCAAGTACGCCGGCTTGGGCAAGCTCTGAAGCCAGATTAAGCCCACTTTGGCCACCGAGATTGGGCAAAAGCGCATCCGGCCGTTCCTTCTCGATGATTTCAGTCATACTCGGCAGGTCAAGCGGCTCGATGTAGGTTACGTCAGCCGTACCGGGGTCGGTCATAATTGTGGCCGGGTTGGAATTTACCAGAAGTATCTCATAACCCAGCTTGCGAAGGGCCTTGCAGGCCTGTGTGCCGGAATAATCGAACTCGCAGGCCTGGCCGATTACGATTGGGCCGGAGCCGATTATCATCACTTTCTTTATATCCTTACGCTTCGGCATACAAAATTCTCCTGTTTTTATTCACTATTTTGATGGAGACCACACGCTCATCACAAGTTTGTTGTGGCAAATTAGACTACATAAAGTTTGGGCTGTCAAATAAGAAAACCTTATAAGCCAGGTAAGAAGAATTGATTTTTCGGCTCGTAAGCAGCATCCCCAGCGACAAAAGCAAAGGGGGGCTATACCGAGCTAATCGGTATAGCCCCCGAATTATTACAAATCAATCGCCCTCTCGCTCGTCATCGCGAGCGAGGCGCCTCGTGCTACGTAGCGAAGCGCTACTTCGCAGAGTAGTAAGCCGAGCGTGGCAATCTCACGCTCTTAGCCTCTATCACCGCCGATTAGGGGGACATGCCTTCTTCAAGCCATTCATCCGCTAAAATAGCAAGGTCCTTGAAATCGACCTTATAATCTTCATACAGGTCAGCTTCAGGACAACCCGTATCGAACCACTCATTTGCCAGGATAGAAAAGTCTCTGAAATCAACCACACAATCCCAGTTCAAATCGGCTGTGGGTCTCACACATCTATACAGCCGGATATCGTCAAAGTACACCGTACCATCACTACCTTTGACCCCGTCACCGAAACCAATAGTAATTCTCGAAACATCTGCCAGGTTCACGTCGGTGAAATCTGCCAAGTTGATAACCCACTCCTGCCACTCTTCCACCGTTACGTCGTTCATATCGCCGTATTTCACGATGCCAATATGGCCGGCACCATCTTCCAGAGCCACATACATCTGCTCATCAATGGGATTACCTTCATCGCCATAGAACCACAGCGACAATGCCTGAAAGCCGGTCCAATCCGAACCGACTATGTCGTAGTATGGCAAATCAGCAATATCGGCATCGGTCTCAGAATAGTATGGCGTGAGATCATTCCTGTACCAGAGCTCCATCGATTTATCACCCCCATGAACTGGGTCTGTCTTGAGGAGAATTTGCGCGGAGGTAGTATAGGGGGGGAGAGAATAATCGCTCCATACATTCCACAAAGCATCATCGCACTGCTGGGACGAACTGCACTCATACGACTCAAAATCCTCAAGAACTTTGGCTGTCGTCGTAAATCTCCAGACATTGCCTGGCCAGATGCATGGGTCGGGGCCAGCCTCGTTGACCTCATCGACAGCCCAGTAGTAAGTCTGGCCAAACTCAAGCGTAGCAAGGGGATAGCACGGGTCAGTAGTATTAACACCGTTAACTTCACAGCAGCCACTTCTGTCTATTACCTTCTGCTCGCTGGGGTCGAGGTACACCCTGTGCCCATTCACATCGGCGGCATATTTCCCCGGCCACCAGCTAAGAACCACATTCCGTGGCGCATCTGTCGCGTCGTCTCTCGGCGTCGGACAATGCGCATATAGCAGAAGGTTGCAATCTGCAAATTCATCCGCACCCATATCGACATCTACAACCCCATCGCCTTTGCCAGAGATATCAATAACGCGATTATCGCCGTCGATGTCCACCTGGCCGGCATAATCACCATTCGGGTCGCCAGTATCGATACACGGTGAGCACAGCGTCAGATGATAGTTCGGATCCAGCCATGGGTCCTCATCAATATTGCCTTGGCCTTCCCAGCCGCCCTCGATATTGCTATAGGTAACTGAGCCGTCGGAGATTTTTATTTGTCCGCCCTCATTGTCCCAGAGGATACAGTTTGTTACCGTCAGACGGCCACCGCCGTTGAAAGGGTGGTAGTCGTATATTCCACCACTGTCTTTAGCACCGTTTCCGACGAATGTGCAGTTCGTGATAGTCGTAGTCGAGCTTCCGTTATTATACACCCCGCCGCCGGACTTGTCAGCCCAGTTGTTGTTGAATATGCAGTTGGTAATTCTAGTGTCGGCTCCAGAGTTGTACATCCCGCCGCCGTAGGAATCTGCCGAATTCTCGGTGAACGTGCAGTTTCTCACCGTCGGGCTGCCAGAGTCGTTGTACATCCCGCCGCCGCGATCGTATTCTTCGTACTCTGGATAGGAGGAGGGGCTGTTGGCATTGCCGGCGGTGATGGTAAAGCCGTCTAATACGGCTGTTTCATCTGTGTCGCTTGCCGTTACAACGTGATAGCTGTTTTCAGCCCGGCAGGGGTCGTCAAGTAAATCGCATGGGTCAAAGCACGGCTGGTCATTTCCTTCAAGGTCGCCGCTGAGGATAGTTTTGTATTTTTTGATATCCCGCGTATTAGGGTCTATTGGTAAACCGTTGACGTCATTGACATCGGG
>CAZUPG010000051.1:0-8864 GCA_964622085.1 uncultured Pirellulales bacterium
TGGAATGTTTTCTGTGCCTGGTCAGCCCCTCTGCCCTGCTTCATTGAAGATAGAGACGGGCAATGGAGTTTTGACTGTTGGGTTGATAATCGATGATAGTAATAAGGTACAGAAGGTATGCGTCAATATGGGCCGGCCGATTCTTACACCAAAAGATATACCTGTCAAGTTATCCGGTGAGAAGGTTATCGAACAGCCAATCGAGATTCTCGGGCGCCAATTGCAGATGACTTGTGTATCGATGGGTAATCCCCATTCTATATTTTTCTGTGATGATACGGGATTAATTGAGCTTGAAGAGCTGGGGCCGGCTATCGAAAACCATGAGCTTTTCCCGAGCCGGGTCAACGTGCATTTTGTCCAGATTGATAATTCGGCAGAGTTTACGATGCGGACATGGGAGAGGGGCAGCGGAATTACGATGGCTTGCGGCAGCGGTGCCTGTGCGTGCTGTGTGGCGGCGGTACTTACCGAAAGAACAAAGCGAGTATGCACGGCGCATCTACCCGGTGGCGATTTAGATTTGAACTGGCGTGAGGAAGATAATTGTGTTTATATGACCGGGCCTGCTGTGGAGGTTTTCGAGGGTAACTGGCCAGGAAAATAGTCCTTATGTGCAAAGCTTCAGGGATTGACAAAATTCATTCCAAAGATAGGGGCAGATAAATACCCCATTTTAACTTTTGCAATTTCTTATCCCAAAAAATGTTGAGTGAAGTAAACAACGAGCATCAAGAAACATAGCAAATAGTGGGATTATCGATGTTGACAAAAGGCAACAATAAAAGCTGATTTTATGCGCTTCAGATATATTTAGATGCTTATTCTATAAAATGTTACGTTTCCTGCTAAACAAAGGGCTTATTCTGTCCGAAAAAAGGAACAAATATGTTGTTTTTTTGCAACATCTATACTTGACACTGTGGATACACGGTTTTATGATTTGAGCTATGCCTACTGCACTGTGAATTTGACGGTTTCAGGTAATTCATAAGAGGATTCATACATTACGTAAGGAGATTTTATGAGAGGTAAAAATGTCCTTGTTGTAGATGATGACAAAATCATATTGGATTCGTTGCGTGAGTTTTTATCACTGGAAGGATTCCAGACCAGCGGAGCAGAAACATTAAAACAGGCCGTGAGCAAGCTGCAGCAGCAGAGCTATTGTCTGGTGATAGCAGATATTAATCTTCCGGATGGAGATGGTTTCGACCTGTTGGATATAATCAGAAAAGACCATCCTCGAACAGTTGTGGTAGCAATAACGGGTTACGGCACAATTGAAGGTGCGGTCAGGGCTATTAAGCTGGGCGCTTACGATTATCTTACCAAGCCAATTATCGACGATGAGCTGCGAATGGCAGTTGAGAAAGCCGTTAAACAACAAACTCTTATGAGTGAAAACGAGAGACTTCGCTGCCAGCTCGAACAAAAATACCGTTTGGAAAACATAATCAGCCATCATTATAAAATGGCGAAGATTTTCGACCTTGTTGAGACCGTTGCTGACAGCACGACCACAATACTGATGGCAGGCCCGTCGGGGACGGGTAAAAGTGTGTTGGCAAGAGCAATACACCATCGCTCCAGCCGAAGTAGTAAGCCGTTTGTAGAGGTTACGTGTGCGGCACTCCCGGAGACGCTGCTCGAAAGCGAACTGTTCGGCCATGTTAAAGGTTCATTTACCGGAGCCGTAAGCGATAAAGAAGGCAAATTTTTAGCAGCAGATGAGGGGACGATTTTTCTTGACGAGGTTGCCAATGCCTCGCCCGGTCTCCAAGCTAAACTTTTGCGGGTTCTGGAGGATAGACAGTTCGAGCCGGTTGGTAGTAATAAGACCAAAACTGTCGATACACGAATAATACTCGCTTCAAACCGCGACCTGAGCGAAGAGGTAAAACAAGGCAGATTCCGTGAAGATTTGTATTACCGCGTAAATGTAGTAACGATAGATTTGCCGCCCTTGTGCGAACGAGTGGGTGATGTTCGTCTTCTGGCGGAGCATTTTTTGCGAATATATTCTGCACAGCACGGCAGAGCAAAACTTGGCATTGCCGATGAGGCGATGGAATATCTGGAGCGTTATTCGTGGCCTGGTAATATTCGTGAGCTGGAGAATGTCATTGAACGTGCGGCGTTGCTTAGTAAAAATAAGTTCATTGGCCTTGAGGATTTACCAAGCTCAATAATACGAGGGCAAAGCCGGCAGCAAAAATCACATAGACCGGTGAGTTTAAAAGAGGCGTTGGCAGAGCCGGAGAAAAAGATTATTCGCCAGGCACTTGAAGCAAACCACTGGAACAGACAAGAAGCCGCCAAGTCACTTCAAATAAACCGCACAACACTGTTTAAGAAGATGAAACGCTACGGCCTTTACGCCGAGGCCGAGAGATTGGGACTGACATGATGTCGCACCTTGTGAGGTGATGCTCGATGCTGGATAATCGTGGCTCGTCGCTCGTGTCCAGTGACTCGAATAAATTCTAAATCCTAAGCACTAAATCCTAAATAAATCTAAAATACTAATTTCAAATGTTCAAAATATTTTGTGTTTTTCACGGGCTGGAAGCCCGTGCTACAAACCAATGCCCGGGACTGGAGTCGAACCAGCACGAGCCGAAGCTCACCAGCCCCTCAAGCTGGCGCGTCTGCCTATTCCGCCACCCGGGCTTATCGATTTACTAATCGATTATTTACTATTGATTATTGATTGTCAATTCAGAAATCAGGGAATTGAACGACTCATTTAAGCAATTGGAGGAATTCCTCTACGGTAAGTCCAGCATCTCGAATGATACCTCTAAGTGTCCAGCGGTCAACTTCCTTATGGTCAGGAATAATAAGGGTTATCTGGCGAGTATCATTGCGAATCTTTATGTGGCTTCCTCTCTGGCTTACACGATAATATCCATTTTTTTCAAAGGTTTTGACAATCTCTTTGCCAGAAAGCAGGGGCGGCTTGGTCATACCGCGACCTCTAATACTTTGTGGTTATCAGAAGGCTTAATGTCTTTAGGGTCCGGCTCTAAATAGAGATTGATTGCTTCTTTGATATTCTTAATCGCCTCCTGTTCAGTTTTGCCCTGGCTCCAGCAACCCTTAAGACTGGGACAGTGGGCGACAATATATCCGTTCTCGCCTTTCTCTAAAATGATCTTTAGTTTCATTTTTTCACCTCTGATAGTAAATATACTACATCCTCAAGAGAATATCAAGAGAAAAATATTTCAGAAATCAGGGAAAATGGTGGCCAAAGAGCGTTTTACAGCCTTGTCAAGCAAGAGTATTATTGCAATTATGTTGTAAAACTATTAACCATGTATACCCGGAAAGAAGAATTGGAGGTGTTCAAATGGATGTTTTTATCACGAATAAACGCGTCAAGGGGCTGAATAAATACAGGAAATCCATAATTACAGCTATCACTATAGCTCTGCTTATCAGTATTTTTGTTGGCGACATACAGAACGTATATGCTGCTAATCCCAATGAACCGACTACGGTTTCTGGGCCTGCTTCAGCTGAAATCGAGAAACTGTCTGCCAAAATCAGGCAGTTGGTCAAGGAGTTAGAATATTCTGAAAAAGTATCCGAAGATTTTGTTGAAATGGTCAATAGGTGGCAGAATAGAAAAGCAAACCCATTTTTTGCTATCCGGAGACAAAAACTTCACCAAGTAAGAGAAAATTATAAACAAGGAAGGATTAAAATCGCAGATGTAGCTAAAGCTGAAGAAAGCGTAGCTGTAGAAATTGGCCGGTTGGTTAAGAATAAGTTTAGTTGTTCTGATGAAGATTTTGATTTGGCCGATGTCATTAAGAACAAACAGGCCAACTGCCTTGGCTATTCGCAGTTATTTTACATACTGGGCAATTCAATCAGCCTTTCGGTTATACCCATAAATGTAGTTGAACTGCAAGCACCCGGCCCGTTACCGACAGGAGCCGCTCATGTATCCTACATAGTCAGTTTGTTTGATGGCAGAACAATAATGCTAAATTTAGTGCCGGGTGGTTTTGTCAGTGAGAGATTTATAATAGAGGAAAGATTCACAAAGATTGGCAATTATTGGGAACTTAAAGATAAAGACAATCCTTTAGATATCTACAGAAAGATTCAACTATTAGATAAAGATGGCTTAATCGCCTATGTATATAGCAACAGGGGAAATGTTTGTGCATCAACCGGCCAATACGATAGGAGCATCCGCGATTATATCAGAGCTATCAAACTCAATCCAAACTTTGCTGAAGCGTATAACAACCGAGGCATTGCCTACCGTAACTTAGGCGAGCTAAAGCAAGCCGTCGCCGACTATACAAAAGCCATCGAGTTGAATCCAAGTTATGCTGAAGCATATAACAATCGTGGCATCGCTTATCGTGACTTAGGACTATTTGATCAAGCAATTTCTGACTACAACCGCGCAATTAAGCTTAGGCCAGATTTTGCCGAGGCTTTTAATAACCGAGCGGTTGTATATCTTCATTTGGGCCAACTCAATCAAGCCATCTCGGATTGCTCCAAAGCCACTAAGCTCGACTCGAACCTTGTTCAGGCTTACTATAACCGAGGAATTGCCTATGGTCTATCAAGCCAATTTGAACGAGCCATTTCTAATTTTAACCGTGCCATTAAATTAAGCCCAAATCTAGCAAGATCATATTACAGCCGGGCCAATGTCTATGGCAAATTAGCTAAGTTCGACCGGGCCATAGCAGACTATACCAAAGCTATCGAGTTCGATTCAAACTTTACAAAGGCTTATAACAATCGTGCAATCAGTTACGCTCTGTTGGGAAAACGTAGATATGCTAAGAAAGATTTACTCAAGGCACTTGAATCAAACCCTGCCTTAAAAGCATCCGTTAAGAGAATATCCGACCTCTTCAAGTTAAATCTCAAACTTGATTAGGTTCCTCTTTGATTGTTCCACAGGAGAACCTGCAAACGCTGCGAAAATGCAAAACCACTTTGCTTACACAATTCTGCTACCATCGGTGACTTGGCCAGAAACTCATCTCTTGTAGCTGCCTGCGGCATCAGCATCACCTTTTCCAAATCAACGTTACCAATTTTTTTTATCGTTTCTTCTATCTCCGGTAAATCATCTTTTGAATCTACAACGAATTTTAGCTGATATTTATAATTGTCAAGCAGCTCATGCAAAACAGCTAAATCCAATCTCGAATTTTCATGAATAGCTGCACGTTTTGGGTCAGTTGGTGTGGAGTTACTCAATTTCGGGCTGATACTCATCAAATCGCAGTCTAAATCCGGGATAAATCCAATACCAGCGGTCTCAATAGTGATATGTTTATCTAAATCTTTTAGCTTCCGAACCAACTGTGGCAAATCCGAGCTTATCATCGGCTCGCCGCCGGTTATTACAATGAATTTACCCTGGGCTTGTTGAACGGTCTTGCTAATCTCATCTATGCTATATTGCCGCCCTGCTTTGTTGTCCCAGGTGTATTTCGTATCGCACCATTTGCATCGCAAGGGACAACCTGCCAAACGTACAAACACGCTGGGAATACCGACCAGGAAACCTTCACCCTGCAATGAATAAAAGATTTCACTTATACGCATTTCTGTCTTCTTAATAATATGGATTCCTGCTCCGCCAAAAAACGGCGGACAAGTTTCGCAGGAATGACAAAGTGATTACATCTGCTTTGTTACATATTCAATTGGGTCTTTTAGTCCGGCTTCTGCGAAGCCCTTTAATCTTAATCTGCAGGAATCGCATCGGCCGCAGCTTCTGCCCTGCTTGTCCGGGTCATAGCAGCTATGAGTCAGAGAGAAATCGACGCCGAGCTTTGTGCCTGTCAGGATAATCTCGGCCTTTGTCATATTTATAATCGGGGTGTGGATTTGGAATTTGCTTTTTTTTTCGATAGCGGCGGCGGTGGCGAGATTTGCGGTCTTCTCAAAAGCTGCTATAAACTCAGCTCGGCAGTCGGGATAGCCGCTGTAATCGGTTGTGTTTACACCAATAAAAATGTCAAATGCACCGAGAACCTCGGCCCAGGCGAGGGCATAGCTTAGAAATATCGTATTTCGGGCAGGGACATAAGTTGGTGGAATCTTGCCGGATTTTCCTAAATCGGCTCTATCCTTCGGTACTTCAATCCTTTCGTCGGTTAGGGCTGAACCGCCAAACTGACCTAAATCAATGTCAATTATGCGATGCTCCGCTATACCCAGAGAAACAGCTACCTTCTCTGCGGCCTCGATTTCTTTTCTGTGCCGTTGGCCGTATCTAAAAGTCAGGGCATAACACTGGAACCCTTCATTGTGAGCGATAGCCAAAGTCGTAGCCGAATCAAGGCCACCGCTTAGCAAGACTACTGCCTTTCTGCCTGTCATAATACGTATCATGGGCTTCCAGCCCGTGGTACAATTATTCGGAGAGTACTTCGATACCGTTGATTTCCGGGTTTTCTATGTCTGGGATAAATCCGATGGTCAGCTTTCCATTCTTTACAGCTACGCCCTTGAATTCCTTGACGATGGGCTTTTTGAATCCGCCGGCAGCATCAAAGACATCGAAGTTCTTAAGGACGGTCTTTTTGTTAATTGTTACCGAAAAGACCCGTTCTCCAACATCGATTATCCCATTGAACGTCTCGGCAAAGTGCAGCCGGACAGTATATTTGCCATTGGGGACGGTGAGCTCGTAGGCGTCCATACTATAGTGCTCGGTCTCGTAAATCTTTGGTGCATCGGTGCCGGTGATACCCAGGTCTCCACGGTCAATGGTCATACCATAGATGGCCCCCCACTTTTCACCTTCTTCCATATACTGGTCGGGGAGCCATTCGTTTCCGGCCTTGTCGGTGTAAGGGTCAATGGCAGCGCAGTTCACACGCATAATAAATTTCGCGAGATTGGCCTTCTTCGCAGTCCTACTGGGCGAAGGCTCGCAGCCGGAAAAGGAAATAAGTACAATTGAGGTTAAATAAATTGTGAAAACCAGTCTTTTAATCATTGTGTCCATCCTTTCAAAGAACCATAATTTATACGTTATTACTGCTACTCAAATTTGTCCGAATGAGTCGTCAAGCACTGGAAAAACCAATATACCCAGCTTAATCAGTCGATACAATATTTTTTTTACACAAATCTACCAAAACATCCCCAAAAACAGTTTTTTCCGGCGGTTTATTATTGCTTGTCTATGGTTAGCTTTTGGATTATATTAGTATGGTAGGATTTATTAAGAGAGGTCAAGGAATGGCTGAGAAGCCGAAGTTAGAGCTATTTGATAATCCACGTCCTGAGCGAGACTATTGTATAACGATTAAATGTCCCGAATTTACCAGTGTTTGTCCACGAACAGGCCAGCCGGATTTCGGCGAGATTGTCATCGAATACTGTCCTGACAAATCGTGTATCGAGCTAAAGAGCTTGAAATTCTATATGCAAAGCTACCGCAACAAAGGCATCTTTTATGAGGCACTGACAAATGATATACTGGATGACTTGAGCGGTGCCTGTAAGCCGCGATGGATGAAGGTTACATCTCGCTTCAGACCTCGCGGTGGGATAACAACAGAGGTAGTTGCGGAATATAAGGCAGAAGACAGAGGACAGAGGACAGAAGACAGAGGACAGAAGACAGAGGACAGAAGATAAAATAAAGAGTTAAGAGGTGATACAATGACCATAACGTTTCATTGTGAGCATTGTGGCAAAAAAATAGAGGCGCAAGACAGTGCCGGCGGCAAATGGGGTAAGTGTCCGGCGTGTCATAATAAGCTATATGTCCCCAAGCCAGACTCTGATGAAGAGATAAAACTTGCACCGATAGACGAAAGCGACGAGGAAAGAAAAAAGCGACTCATAGCCGAAACGCGTAAACTTACGCAGGATATATTGCAGGAAAGAGAGACGCCGGATGGTGCTCCTGTGGGCCCAGTCCCGGAATTTCAGGAGGATAAGCAACAATTAATGAAAAACATTGTTGCGTATCTGCGAAATATGGCTGATGGCGAACTTGACCAGGCTGAAGTTTATGCAAAATTGATAATCCCGTTCAAGGAGAAAGCTATAAAGGTCCTTGACGAAATAGCGGTTAGCGAAATTCCAGAGCCGGAATTAGCTGATATTCCTCAGCAGGTTCTTTCGGGTTTGATAAGAAATTTGCGCACGCGAATGAGCTAATAAAGAGCAGAAAAGTTTCAAGAACAGTTCAGACGTCCTAAAAAATATCCTCAATTTGCAAATCCACTCCAATCTTTTCGGTCTGTAAAATTGACAAGCCAAGTATCCCCCTGAAAATTTGGCTATGATAAAACTATTTCTTATATTTTATATGGAAATAGTGACAACGTGACCAAACTTCATAATAACTTGGAGGAAACTTTATCATGACCAGTGAGACAACAATTGTGCATGTTACCCATGAGGCGGTGGGAAAAATCGGCGGTATAGGCGCTGTTCTGCAAGGGCTTTTCACCTGCAAATCTTATCTTAATTCAGTTAACCGCTCCATCATTGTCGGCCCATTATTTACTACCGATGGCTCTGTATCAGAACGGCTTGGTCGGGATGGTGAAGTACTCTATTCATCCATCGATGGGTTTTTGAATCCGGGATATGCACCGGCTTTTCGTAAGATTGAGAGTTTCTACAATGCAGGCATTGTTTATGGCAGACGAACATTTGTTGATGAGCAAACGGGCATACAAAGCTCACCCGAAATACTGTTGGTCGATGTGAGGTATATTGATAAGGCAGTAATTAACGAATTCAAGAGAAGGCTGTTTGAGGAGTTTGGAGTTCGCAGCCATTTATACGAAAACCTGTGGGAGTATGAGCAGTATATCAGATTGGCGCCGGTAGCAATTTCTGCC
>CAZUPG010000052.1:0-8760 GCA_964622085.1 uncultured Pirellulales bacterium
CTCCTGACTCCTGTCTCCTGTCTCCTGACTCCTGTCTCCTGTCTCCTGACTCCTGTCTCCTGTCTCCTGACTCCTGACATCTGACGATTCAATATTCATTATTCTTGTTCCTTTGCCCTGACGATTTCGGGCGCCTTTTGCAAGATTCTATCGGCTAATCCATAATCGATAGCTTCTTCTGCACTAAGCCAGAGATTACGGTCGCAATCTTTTTCCACTTTTTCGGGCGTTTGGCCTGTATGCCTGGACAGTATATCGTAAAGGCGGGTTCGCAGGCGCAGTATTTCCTTCGCTTCGATTTCGAGGTCGGTAGCAGGCCCTACGAGCTGTCCTGCAATCAAGGGCTGGTGTAAAAGAATCCTGTTGTTCGACAAAAGGAATCGCTTGTCGGACTTGCCGCCAGCCAGTAGTAATGCCCCCATACTGGCTGCCTGACCGACACAATACGTTGCGACGTCACAACGCAAGAACTGCATCGTGTCATAAACGGCAAGCCCTGCTGTGATTGAGCCGCCGGGGGAATTGATGTAAAAATGGATATCGGTCTTGGTGTCTTCATTGCTCAAAAAGAGCATCTGTGCGATGATTAAATTGGCAGTCTGGTCATCGAGGGGCCCGCCAAGAAAAACAATTCTATCCTTCAGCAACCTCGAATAGATATCGTATGCTCGCTCGGTTCGACCACTTTTTTCAATTACTATCGGCACCAGGTTTTGATTCAGAGTCATTTGCGTTATTCCTTGTCAAGTTATTTTAGACGGGATTAACAGGATTTCCTTTTAGTTTTTGCCACAAAGGCACTAAGACACCAAGACTATAATATATTTTTTATCTTTGTGACTTTGTGTCTTCGTGGCTAAAATTCTCATTGTTCTCTGCGGTTAATTATTTGGTTTCCTATTTGCTATCCTTTTTCTTTTTTCCTTTTTTGTCTTTGTCTTCTTCTTCGTGCAGGACTTCGTCAATAAGGCCGTATTGCTGAGCTTCCTCAGCGGTCATATACCTATCTCTTTCAGTTTCGGCTGCGATTTTCTCGACCGGCTGACCGGTATGCTCGGCAAGAATCTCATTTATCATAACTTTGGCTTTGATGATTTCTTCAGCTTGAATTTTGATGTCCGCTGCCTGGCCGGTAACACCGCCCCAGACCTGATGCAGCATAACTTTAGCGTGCGGAAGGGCGAAACGTTTGCCCTTCGTCCCTGCCGCCAGTATTATGGCTGCGCCGGACTGGGCCCTGCCTATACAATAGGTCGCGATTGGAGAACCGACAAAACGTATAGTATCATAAATGGCCATTGTGTCGTCAACACTGCCACCGGGAGAATTGATATATAGGCTGATTTCACTAGCCCGTTTGAGATTGTCCAGGTACAGCATCTTCATAATGACCTCAGCAGCCCTTGCATACGAAATTTCGCCGATAAGAAACACGATTCGATTTTCCAGCAGCAAATCATCGAGACTCATCTGGCGGTAGCGCTGATATTGGCCTGGTGGCCCATATTGATTATATGGTTTAAAATTTCTCACAAGCTCTTTTGCCGGATGTTCAATAGACATTTAGACTTCCTTTATATAATCTCTAACTGAGTTTAGTAGTTGTTTTGCGTTTTTTGGATTGTTTTTTTTCGTCACCGGTTGCTTTCACAACTGACTTTTTGGTGGTCTTCTTTGCTTTTTTGGTTTCCTCTTTACTCTTTATTTCTGTTATTTTTGCTGATTCGAGCAATTTAGCAATGCACTTACTCTGCTGTACCTCCAGCCGAAACTGATCCAGCGTGCCGTCGCGCGCCATTTGCTCTCTGAGTTTTTCCGGGCGCTGTCCCTGCTGAATGGCTAACTGGGCAATATGGCCGTTAAGCTCCTCTTCACTCACATCAATTTCGAGCTTATCAGCAACTTTATCCATTATAAAGAATGCCTTTAGCTGCCCTTTAGCCCGCTCATCACTGCTTGCACGCAACTGGTCCATCTGTTCGTCTATCTGCTCACGGGATAGTCCCTGCGTCATCAGATTGATGTATTGCCTTTGCAGCACCGTATTTGCCTGCTTGGCAACAATATCTAAGGGCAGGTCAAAATCAGTATTATCAAGCAGATACTCATAAATCTGCTCGGCCATCCCCGTCCGCAACTGCGTTTCTATTCGGCTCTGAAGCGCATCGCTGATTTTTTCCCGCAGTTCGTTTTCATCCTTGACAGCCAGTCTCGTAAGGAAATTTTCATCTAACGCAGCGGGCTTGAGCCATTTGATATCTTCAATGGTAATACTGATATCGACCTTTTTGCCGCGATATTCTTCTTTGAAGTATGTTTTCGGGACATCAACACTCGTTTGCTTAGTATCTCCGACCTTTGCTCCGACCAGGAGCTCATCGAGTTTCTCGACCGGTATGGCTGCGACAAAACCGGTTGGCGTCACATGTATCTCGATGTTGTCAAGCTTTTCTTCTTCCTCAACATCTTCCGGCTTTAGCGTTACATCGGCAATTATCTGGTCCTTGAGCTGAACAACACCGTCTTTTCGCGGCGTCCATACACCTGAGTATTTTTGTAATTCCTCAATTTCTTTATCAATTTGCTCGTCCGTAACCTCCACTTTTGATCTATTTAGCGGTATACCTTCGAGCGGCGGCAGGTCAAACTCAGGATGTACCTCAACCTCAAAGTCAAACTTCAGCGGTCCTTCCGTCGGCATCTCTATTTTTTCGAAATCGACGTCCGGCTCGCCAAGTACGTCCAATTCATTATCCTTGATAGCTGATTCAGCTGCATCTGCCATCAATTTTAACTTGATTTGCTCCGATGTCTCTTTGCCGAATCTTTTTTCCAGCAGTCGGCGTGGCGCCCGTCCCTTTCTAAAACCCGGCACCAAAGCGTCTTTGCGCAAATTGTTATACTGCTCTTCGGTAATATTTGTTATGGTTTCCGCCGGTATCTCTATGGAGACCTTTTTTTTGCAGGGTCCTGCTTCTTCGATTGCCACTGTGTTTTTCAACGCCGTTGATTGTTCTTCTTCGGCCATTTCACTGCTCCTAAATCAATATATAGTGAGCCTGTCGAATCTATTGGTGATTGGTTAAATTACCAATGAACTATGAACTACGAACAATGAACTACGAACCAATCATTATAAAAGCGGGCGATGAGATTTGAACTCACGACATTCACGTTGGCAACGTGACGCTCTACCACTGAGCTACGCCCGCATATTCGCCTGTCCTCCGTAGCCCTCTTCAAAGGGCGGAGGATGGATGCCCCGATTTTTCGATTATATGGTTAATTATCGGCTATGCAAGCGGATTTTTTTGCAAAATTTCCGTGCTTTTTGTCCTTTAGTAGCTGAAAAAAACACTTTACAAAAAGATTGGACTACAGCCATTTGCAAATGTAGTATAATATCGTTTGCTTATAACCAAGCGATAACCAAAATAAGGAAATTCAAAAATGAAAGTCAAAAATCGGGAATTGCGGTTCGACCGTCCTGAGCTTACCGCCGAAGGGAAGATTAAAGTGCCTTTGTTTGTGCTGGCACTGCTTGTGTTGTTTACTGTTATTTTCACTGCTAAAAGTTCAATAGCGTTTGCTTCGGAAAGCAAAGAAGCCGATGTAAATCAAGCACCTTCTGATGTAAACGAGCAGCCCCCCTCGGCCGTGAGCTCGGGGCCGAACGGCGGACAAGAACCAAACGACCCAAATGATAAAAAACCACCCCGGCCGGAACATAAACATCCGGCTTTTACCGAGCGCGTCGAGGAACGAGCGAGATTGGTTGCCACTCAGATAAAGGCAAGAGATGTCAACGACCCAAATGTGTTAAAGGCGATGCGCACCGTACCACGGCACAGCTTTGTTCAGCATCCCAATAAAAATGTCTGGAACAGCAATCTGACGAGGGCTTATGCAGACCGTCCTCTACCGATAGGTTTTGACCAGACAATAAGCCAGCCATATATTGTCGCCTTTATGACCGAGGCGTTGAAGCTCAAGCCGAATTCCAAGGTTTTCGAAATTGGCACCGGCTCCGGCTATCAGGCGGAGGTCTGTGCCGAGATTGCGGCGGAGGTCTATACCATCGAAATCGTTGAGCCGCTTGCTAAAAGGGCTGAAAAGCTGCTCAAGGAGCTCGGCTACAAAAATGTTTTCGTCAAGGCAGGTGACGGCTATTTCGGCTGGCCTGAAAAAGCACCTTTTGATGCAATCATCGGTACGGCAGCAGCCGAGCGCATCCCCGAGCCGTTAATCGAACAGTTAAAGCCGGGCGGCAGAATGATACTGCCTTATGAAACTTCGTCGGGCTTTCAGTATCTGGTCCTGATTACCAAGGATGAAAAGGGCGAACTCCACAAGAAAAATGTAATGCCGGTACGCTTCGTGCCGATGACCGGCGAAGTGCAAAAAAAGCAGAAACAAAAGAAATAAGCTCAAAAGATGCGGTAGCTTTTTCCTTTTTAGCATATCTATACATCGCGCAAAGCAAAAAACGGAGCAGGAGGGAGTCTGGCCTTTGTGTATTTTGTCCCCTTCGTCATCAATCACTAAAAAATCATCTCAAAACACAAAAGTCATTCTGAGTACAACGAAGACTCTCTTATTTGGAGCCGATGAGACCCTTCGCTTCGCTCAGGGTGACAGATTTGAGATAGTTTCTAAGTAAGCTCCTACTTTAAGGAATATTGTTAGGGGATTCGCTTCTTTTTTGTGTGCGTAGCCAGTTCACAGGCGCGCGGTCGTCAGTGAGCACTCTTGTGCGTGGGTCCGGACGTACGTTAGGTCGCAACTTCCTCGCAACCGTTAACATATCAAAGGCAAACCTGTGCCGGCGTTGGAGCATCTTCGCCCGCCCTACCGCTTCTTCGATGGTAAGCGTCGGGGCAGTCGGCCCGGGTGATACAAGCATAGCATTTGTGGAATAGACGCCAAAAAACGCCTGACACCGCCCAAAGACAGCCAGGAAAGTCTTAAGCTCCGCATCGAAAAGACGGTTGTTGTAAAACACATTGGCAATAACCACGCCATCCTCAGCGAGAACCCCTTTTACCTGCTCAAGGAACTCCTTCGTCGTCAGATGGAACGGGATATAGTCGCTGTTGAATGCATCCAATATAACGAGGTCGTATTTCGGCACGTGGTCACGGACTTCGGCGAGCTCATTCGAGCCGCGGAGCTGCTGTTTGATAAATATACGGCCATCGGCAATGTGCACACTTAGCTTATCGTCCTCGCGGAAGCCAAAGAACTGTCTTGCTATCAGCGGAATCTCAGGGTCTATTTCCACCACATCAATGTCAAGACCGGGGAAATAATAGTGCATCTCCCGCGGTATTACACCGCCACCCAGGCCCAGCACAAGCATCCTTTGCGGCTGTGGCTTGTAGAGCAGCCCACAGAAAGCTAACTTGGTGTATTCCAGCATATGCCGGCGTAAGTCATTAAGATCGACCTGGCTTTGCATCTGCACGGCAGGCCGCTTGTTAAATTGAAGAGTTACAACAGGTCCAAGTCTGTAAACGAATATGCGATGATAGAGCGAATTCTTCTGGTGAATCAGGTGGCCTAACCCACGAGCGGCTGCCACGCTAACGAACGACAACTGCCAAAAAGCCACAACGCAAAACACGAAACTCAGGACAATTTTATTTACCCCGTTAGAAAATGGAGTTTTCCTTCTAACGAGGTGAACCCTGTTTCCCATCGCTACTCTCCCTGACTTATCTCGACCTTGCTGCTTATGTTCCTTTTGCTCTGAAAAACCGCCTGCAGGAAAATCACCCCGCCCACAGCCACTAATACAACCCCTGATGCACAAATGGTCTGACGCATAGAAAGGAGCACAAGGTAGAATGCGGTTACCACGCAGCCCGCGAAACTGGCCACAGTGGAGAAGGCAAGCACCAATCCGGCACTGAGTCCGGAATCGCTCGCCCGTGTCGTCAGCCAGCGTACTGCGGTGGGCGAAACCGTACCAAGCAGCAGGGTTGGTGCGCCAAACAGAACGAGAGCAGATAAAAGAGAGCCCAATTTTTCACCTAACCCAATATCGAACATTCTGTCGCACACCGGCTCTATGAAAAACGGCATAGCACACAGCCAAACACCAGCCGCCATAAGGTTGACCCCCAAAGTCCGCTGGCTGTTATCCTTTCTGGAAAGCCATCCACCAAGCATGTATCCGGCTGAAAGGCTGAGCAGGAAAACTCCTATTACGCTACCTGTTACCACGTACACAGCACTACCAAAATATGGAGCGAGCACTCGAACTGCCAGTATCTCCAGCTCCATCACGAACCAGCCGCAAATGCTTGCGATGAGGATTATCTCCACGGCACGGAGCCGTTCGACCCCGAGCTCACGGCCGAGGGGCTTGCGGCCGTTTGCCCACCTTGTCTTATTGGATGACTGGTAATCCATCTAATTAAAATTCCTCTTTCGATAAGGAAATGTCTATATCCGCCCTTTCTTTCGTATGGCCTGCTTTCGACAGCAGCCGGCTAAAAAATGCTGACAGGAAGTATTTTAACACCTTTAACAGCTATTTATAGGGGTAAATAATTCAATTTCTGGTGATTTTGAAAGTAAAAAGTGAAAAAGATGCGTTAAATGGTTGAAAATCGAGTAAGATTTTGGTACTATATTGGTGCTGAAAGGAGGCAGAGCGTTTCCAAAAGTATGAAATTTCGATTATGTTTTTGTCGTTATAGCAGCAGTAGAACTGCACGAAAAGACCGGCCAACTTAGTGAGGAGGTAGATGGAGAAGAGAGACGCCTTTACATTGGTTGAACTGATGGTGGTGATTCTCATCGTGGGCATTCTGGCAGCGGTGGCCGTTCCAGTAATGCGAGGCCGCGTCGATTCAGCCAAATGGACGGAGGGCCTTAGCGGAGCTGGCGCTATTAGGATGTCAATACGGGCCTACATTGCTGAGCACGGCCCTGACTACGACTACGACGAAATCTTAGGCTGTCTTTGTGGAGGCCCCATCGCGCAGGTGTTGGGCTTTGCGAGGAGTGACCTTCATGGCAGATATTTTGATCAGGATAGCTATGTAATCACGAACATCGATGTTCGTCTCGAAGAGGCGAGCTGTGTCATTGTAGTAACGCCTTTAGATGTACCCGGGGCACCGTCAGGCATTGGAACGCTTGACAAAGACGGCAGCTGGTATGTAAGTAACTGATTAACGTAAATAGAGCTGCTCTGGTGATGTGGCAGGATTTGGTTGGACTGTCAGACGAAATTTCACTACCGGAGCAGGAGGGATTCCGGCCTTCGGCCTAGAACACAAATTTGACCAGTAGAAAGGTGAACAGTAGACCGCAGTCTCGCATTTTCACCTGCTCCACTGTTCTAATGCTCATCTGCTCTGTTGACCTTCGGTCAACCGGAGCAGGAGGGATTCGAACCCCCGGTACCTTTCGGTACAACGGTTTTCAAGACCGTCGCCTTAAACCACTCGGCCACTGCTCCATATTTTTTCCAGAAAGAGACTTACAAAAAATCGAAAAGAACCTTTCTTGCACTTAATACCACCTTGCTACAACTCGATTGCGGTTTACAATACGCCTATATCGTTTAGCTGCCTGATTGTAGTTAAGGATATTAATCAGGGCAAAACGCAAATCGAAAAGAAAAACGCGTTCTGATAAATTTCCACTTACTCTACATAAGACAGGCCCGTTTTGCAAGAAGATTAGGGGGCAGGCTTTACTGTTTTGGCACTGATAAGAAAGAATCCTTGAATCGTTACCTCGAACAAGCGGCTTATTTACACGCAGGCAAGCGGCCTAAAGCAAGGTCTGTCGGCACTTACCTAAAAAACGCAAGGAAAATTTTGGTAGATTGTGCAGGCGGTTTTTTATAGAATCGGCCTTTATGAAATTTCTTTGACGTTGATTCCGCAGATTTCGCTGAAATGATATAATATGTAAGAATCTGCGTTAACCCCGTTAGAAATTGACGTCCTTCTAACTGGGTTAATCAGCACAATCTGCGTCTAAAAAATGAAATAGATAATATTAAATATCTGCGTAATCAGCGCAATCCGCGTCTAATTATGAAAGTTTTGGTTGCAGAAAAGTGTGGGTTTTGCCATGGCGTTAGAAACGCTATCAGCATGGCTGAAAAGGTATTGGCACAGGAAAAAAAGGTTTATAGTCTTGGGTCGATTATCCATAACAGAGATGAGGTGGAACGGCTGGCAAAAGCTGGACTAAAAACTGTAGAGAGGGTGGAAGAAATTCGGTCAGGGACGGTCATTGTTCGTTCTCATGGGGCTGCTCCCGAACAGATAGCAAAGCTGAAAGAAAAGGGCATTGATATTGTCGATGCTACTTGTATACTGGTCAAGAGGGTCCAGCACATAGCTGATGAGCTCGAGAGGGATGGTTATAAAGTAGTAATTATTGGGGACGAAAATCATCCTGAGGTGCGAGCTGTTATGGGCTGTGTCAAAGATGCCATTGTCATTGCTGACGAATCGGATTTGCATAAGCTTCCCTCAGATGCTAATTTGGGGGTTGTGTGCCAAACTACGCAAAGCCCGGATTACTTTGGCCAGATGCTCGGCGCTATAGGGCGATGCAGCTTTAGTGAGCTGAAAGTAATCAACACTTTGTGTCAGGAGGCGATAAAAAGACAGGAGTCGGCTGTACAATTGTGCAAGCAGGTTGATGTAATGTTTGTGCTCGGTGGCCTGCAAAGCGCCAATACGCGAAAGCTCGCGGAGCTTTGCAAAAAAGTAAATACTCAAACATTTC
>CAZUPG010000053.1:0-8741 GCA_964622085.1 uncultured Pirellulales bacterium
AGGTTGTCGCAAGATTAACAGCTACAGAGGTTTTACCATCCCCTGCTGAACCACTACTAACAAGCAGAACTTTAGGCTCAACAGTAGCGGACAGTTTCAAGTCTGTCCGAAGCTGCCTATAGGATTCGCTTATAAGAGAATAAGGTGCCTGGTGAACGATATGGCAGGGGTCAATTCCACGAACTTGGTCATCTTCGGCTGTATCAGGAATCATGCTCAAAAGCGGAATGTGCAGAAATCTACCCACATCTCTCGGCGTGCGTACCAAGTCATTAAGTGCCTCGATGAGGAAAGAAAGCCCTATGCTAAGTAAAAAGCCCAATATCGTCCCAGTTGGGAAGTGAACCCACCACTTCCGAGAAGCTACCATTTCCAATGGCACCGGAGCTAATCCAACACGCTGAACTTTAGGTGTCCTCGGGTCATCGTGTATTATTTTTAATTTCTCAATCTGTTCCTTGATTGAATCGAGCATCAGGGTTCTTTCATCTCTTATCTTTACCCTCTGGTCATATTGTATACGGGCTAAATCGAGATCTCTTTTTTTCGCAGCTGTCTCCGCTCGCAACTTTTCCATCTCTGCCAACCTTTCTTGCAGCACAATCAAAGCGTCTTGTGCATTTTCAAAGTTTGCCTGGCGGGTCTGTTCTGCTATTTCTTCTCTCCTGATTCGTCTTCCTTGTCTGATTTCGTTTATCCGCTCCTGCATTTGGAGCACAACTCTGTGATTCTCACCGAACCTTGTAAGTCTGCTGGACAGTTCAGCTTCCAGCAAAGCAAGCTGCTGAGCAAGCAGAACCATAACAGGGTCGGTCTCTATTATATTTTCAACTTGCACGGTAATAGGACCTGTCGCCAGTTCCTCAAGATTTTTTACATTAGCTTGAAGTTGTTTTACTGTCAGAGCAAGCTCGTTTTCGCTAATGCTTAAATCATCCAGTTGCACTTCAACTGTTTGTTGGTAACTCCACCTACCTTTAGGTCTTTCCAGGTCGGTTATACCCCATGCCGTACGAACCTCACCGAGTCCTCTTTCGGCTGCATCTAATTCTCTTTGAACTCGATTTCTTTGCTCCTCCAGTCCTGTCAGTTTATCAGAAATTTCTCCCCTCTTTGAGCCTCCTTGCGAAGAAACAAACAACTCTACCATCTCGTTAACTACAAGTGCTGCTTCATCAGGTTTGCGACAGGCCATCGATACTTCAATGTAACCGGCATCTCTATGAGCAGAAGCACCAAGATGCTTGTCCAAATCCTTAATGCGTTTTGCCTCGTTAGCTTTTCGGGCGAACCATGTGGTTCGCCTAATATTATCTCGCCTGAGCAATTGTTGCAGGGTACTTTGTTGTTTTATTAGGCTGGCCAGTGATATACGGTGACCATATTGGATATCCTTTTGTACCTGAATTGAAGTAATAGTCATAGGGTCTGTTTCTACAGGCGGCAGAACTTCAATGTAGGTTGAGGCGGTGTATATTGGGAAATATTCCTTTAAAAGATACCAGACAGCACCGCCGATTGCCAAGCCTAATCCGGTCAGAACAACTATGAGTAATACGTGTCGACGCAATATTCCAAAGATTTCTTTTGGCGTTAATCCGGCAGCCACTGGTGGCCTCAGCCCGGTTTGTCCTCCGGGAGGAGTCCTTGGGACTACCATCCTATTTATTGCCACTGGTCTTTCTTCTGCCATTTTAATCTCCAATCAGATTATTCCAAATTCTAAGCACAAAATCCTAAATTCTAAACAAACTCAAATGACCGAATTTCAAATGTCACAAACTCGTTGTTTTGAACATTTGATATTTGAATTTTGGTCATTGTTTTGTACTTAGAATTTAGATATTAGGGTTTTTATTTTTCCAGACGTTCAATGGCTTTTTTTATCTTTTCTCTTACTTCTTTCGACAATTTATCAGCTCCTACTTCCAACGCTTGTTTATAAGCATCAAGGGCTTGCTCTTTCGCTCCGAGTTTTTCTTTTATCATACCTGAATGCTCATATACCTCCGCAGGTGCAAGGATTCCACTCTGCTCATACTGTTGTAAGGAAGCAGCCACAGACTCGGCGGCCTGGGAAAGTTTACCATTTTTATACAACACATAAGCATAAGTATCCAAAAAGCTTGGATTATTTGGCCTTGCCTCAACTGCCTGTTTGGCATACTGAAGGGCATCAGAAAACCTTTCGTCGTTTTCGGCAAGCATATACGCTAAATTATTGAGAACATTGATATTATTCGGCATTTTGGCTAATAAACTTTCGTAATCTGCGATACCCTGTCTAAGATATTTATTATCGGAAGTTTTTTCGTAGGCCAAGGTTAAAGTCTCCACTTTTTTTACTGTGTAATTAACCCCACGAGTGGTATCTGGCCCGGCTATTTCGATGCATTTGTCGAGATAATCTATCCCAGAGTTGTAGTCGGCATTAATATTGGCAAGATTAAACATGGTCCAATTAGCAGCAAGTGAATTAGGATTAGTTGAAAGCTTTTCCGTGCAGTACTTTGAAACCTCTTCAGGTCCCAGCAGTAAGAACATTTTTAGCAGGATCTCAGAGGCAAGCGTCTCATTTGTCTGGGCTTTGTCAACAGCTTTCCGGCAATATGCTATAGCGACTTTTTCGTCACCGAGCTTCAGCTTTGCTTCAGCCATTCTGTAAAAGGCGATGGGGGCGAGGGTGGTGTTAATGTGTTTGCCGCTTTCTTCAAGAACCTTATTCAGCTTCCTTGGTTGCCAGTTACTTGTGTTTGGGGTTCCTGCTCCTAAGGCAAGTGCCTGCAGATATCCATCAAACGCTGTTATATATTCATTATCTGGCATTTCATTGTTCAGATCCTGTTCGAGATATTCTTGTTGTTTTCGCAGATACGCTTCTTTATATAGTTGCTCTGCTTTGTTGAAATCGCTCTCAGATATAGCGAATGCTCCCGCGAGATTGTACCAGGACACATCATCGGGAAACTTCTTCAGGGTATCGTCATATAATTGTCTTAGTGCTTCTTTTCTGCCAAGTCTCAGGTAAATCCGTTCAAGCAATGTTCTGGTTTCTATAGAAGCACTCGGGAAGTCAATTATATTTCTAAGTTCAGTTATAGCGTCTTCTTCTCGGCCCATTCGCAGATAAGCTTTGGCCAGATCAAGTCTGATGAGGGGCTCATCGGACAGTACTTTGCTTTTTCTAAGGTCAGCGATTGCTTGCTCATAATTTGCCATCAAGAGATTGATTTGACCTCTTATCTGCCAAACTGTTGCATTGTTCTGGTCGCTTTGAAGAATTCGATTTACCAACTTTACTGCCTTTTCCAGTTGCCCCTGTCTCATTAGCAACCACCCCTCAAGCAGCATTGCCCTGGGTTCATCTGGATGGCTTTCATTGAAACTTTGCAGTTTGTATTCGGCTTCCTTAATAAGCCCGACTTTAAGGAAAGTCTGAATTTGAAGAAGGTGGTTTTCTACGCTGTCTTGAAGTGATAAAAGTTCATCAGAATATCTCTTTACGGCCTCTTCATCGCGGGTTTTTTCTGCAACGTATAAAAGGCCTATAAGCACACGAATGTCTTTTGGATCACTTTCGTACGACTGACTTAAAGCCTTCTTGGCTTTTTCAAATTGCCCACTCTGTAAATAATGGTCCCATAGCAATATCTGCTCTTTCGATTCTTGCAATATCTTCTCGGCCTCTTCCTCCATCCCCCTGGCGCGATAGTATTCTGCATAGCTATGGAGCATTTCTCTGTCGTTTGGGTCCATTTTATTGGCTTGCTCAAAGGATGCAGCTGCAGCAGCAAACAGAGCTTGCTTCCGCTTCGCGTCCGTTTCTTCGACGGCTAATTTCGTTGATAGTTGCCCGAGCCGTACGGCGTTCTGAACACTTGGGGTTGTTTTTTGTATGTTCTGCCGAATTAACAACGCCCTTAATGGCTGTGTTTGGCTTATATAATCAACGTAAAACATAAGTAACTCTGAATTGTTCGGATTCAATGCCAGTGCTCTGTCTAAAGCAGTTGTGGCTTCAGTTATTTTTTCAGGCGGTATATTATCGCCGAGCTTTTGATTGCGACTGTACAATGTAATCGCTAATACTTGTGCAATAGTTCCATCCAAAGGATTCAGAGATGCTGCTTTTTGAATATCCTCAATAGATGCGTGCTCATTTCTAAGTTTAGCATTGATGCTGCTTCTGAGCATATAAGCACGTGAAAATATAGGTCTTTGCTTCAGACAATCATCGAGTTTTGCCAATGCATTTTCAAAATCGTCTTTAGCGATATCAAAACGAGCTGCAAAAAGCTGGCCTTGACATTTATCGAGATTGTTACTTTGAGCTGTTTCTACGATTTGCTTTGCCAGTTCCCAATCTTTCGTCTTGACTGCTATATCAAAAAGATATTCTGTGGCAAGGAGCTGCATATTTGTTTCTTCTGCCTGTTCAAAAGTTGGCCTCGCAGTAGTGCCCTTCTGCGGAGTTTTTGTTTTAAGGACCTTTTTGAGTTCTGTAGCGGCTTTCTCCAGTTCATCATTGCTTTTATAAAATAATCCAAGGTTGACGGCCCGACGAGTTGGGTCAGTAATATTCGATATAACATACTCTCCTATTTCTTTACGCCTTTGCTGCGAAACCTTTCCGGGCTCAGGTTCAGAAAGTATTTGCTTGTAGACCAGAACTGCGGTGTTATCAGGAAAATATTGCAGAAATCGATCGACTAAATCCTTGGCCTCACCTTTCTGGCCATTCGCTATGTAATCATTGCAAAGAATAATAACTGTTTCTTGGGGAACATAATTTGGTTCAATTGGCAATAGCTTTTGCACCAAGTTTGCTGCAAGCTGTCTATAGCTATTCAGTTCCTTTGTCATTAATTGCACAGATGCCCCCGGTTCGACCGTCATGAGCTCACCGCCGAAGGGCGGCTCATCTGTATCTTCTTTTCCGGGCGTTACTTCCCTGTGCAAAGTAACGCTCGCGTTTTCTTCCATTTGCTTTTGACTTATAGCTCTTCTGATTTGGCTAATTCTGGCCTGCGCCATTGCCAGATTAAGGCTAATTGTATTCGGGTCGTCCGGCTCGAGTTTGGCTAATTCTTCTTCGGCCTCGTCGAATTGCTTTGCGCCGATATATGCCCTAATGCGAAGCATTCGGCTTCTCTCATTAAGTCCAAAAGTTTCCTCGAAGGCACTTATGTTAGATATGGCTGGCGTCCATGCATTGAGTTTCAAAAGAACGTCCACGTAATCTAAACGTGCTTCAGGTTTGGTTTGAACGATATTTCCTCGCAGTGCGCTTGCCAGAAATTCCATGACTGCACCAACTTCAGAAGTGTTCCTAAAAATCTTCGCAAGAGTATAGGAAAGTTGTGCATCTGGCCTTGCGGATGCTTTAAGTTGCTCGTAGGTTGCATATAGCTTTCTGATGGCAAGGCCTCTATTTCCCTCTGCAAGCTCAAGCATTCCTCTCCATTTAACAACCTGTGGCTCTTCACCACTGCCGAAGATCTGCTCAATTTCGTGCACTGCTTGCTCGGCATCTCTTAGCCAAACCGCGGTTTCCGAATTTGTCCTCTGCTCGCAAGGCTCAAGTATCTGCTCGATATAGCACTTTGCAAGAAAGGCGTGTAATGAGGCTCTATTTATTCTATTTGCCCAGCTACGCGGACCGCCTTTCTCCTGTGCGTTTGGCAGAGTAAGCGCGTTCTTTGCCGTTTCTATCGCTTTATAGAGATTTGATTTTTGCCCATAATAAGAAAACTTGCGATAGTACAAGTTGGCCGCACTTATTGCATAAATCACATTTTTTTTGTCCAATCTGAGTGCTTCTTCAGCTGCCTTAATAGCTTTTTCAAGATTTTTAGGGCCTATCCGAGGGCTCAAATAGAATCGGGAAATTGCCGAAAATACTTCTGCACTGGAAGGGAATTTCTCTACAAGTGATAAATATTCAGGTTCGAGCGATTGAATTTGCTCCTTGCCTACATTCTGAGCAAGCATAAATTTCAATGATAGGAGATTAATATGTGCTTTCGGGTCATCCTCTGCCTTTCTTACCGCTTGCTCTGAAAGCGCCTTGGCCTGTTCTATAGCTTTGTCTTTTCCCTCAAGGTCACCTCTTGAAGCGAGGATATTTCCCTTTGTAAGGGCTGTCTGCACCAAATACCAATAAACATCTGTTGTTTCTGGTTCATATTCCCGCGCCTTTGTCAAATCGTCTATTGCTTGAGCAAGCAATTCATCAGGGTTGGTTACTGCCCCCAGCCGTGCCAGCTCAAGATTGGCTCGACCTCTAATTAAGTACAGATACGAACCCAGGCACTTCTTGTCAGCTCCTATTTTCGGCATTCCAAATGTTTCCCATTTGGCAATGTTTTCCATAAATAAACTATCATTCTTTGCTACCTCTATGAATTCCGATGCCTTGTCGTGTACCTCTTGCCAGACCTGATTTACACCGCTATCAGCCATTATGTAGAAGTACTTTAAGTCGCCAAATCGGGCTGTTGCATTATTCGGGTTTGCATTGACTATCTGATTCAAGCACCCTATCACATAGCGCCATTGGTTAGTTTCGACATACATATCCTTTTGGATATACATATCCGCTAGTTTGAAAATGGCATCTGTTTTGAGCGATTCATCCTTTGCCCGGGCACGTGCCCTCTGATAACTGCGCTCAGCTCTCTGGTACTCTTGTATTTTTACACTTGCCTCTGTTGCCTCGTTAGCTGCTCTCATCGCTGCATCGCCCTCTTTAATGAACTTTTTCGGGTCTTGTGTCTGACGCAGAATCACCAGGATTAAAATCACCATCACGATGGCAAAAACCGCAGAGCCAACAAGTGCAACTTTTTTATTTAATCTCTTCTTAGCCATAAATTATTCCCTTCACCGTGGCACGGGCTTCCAGCCCGTGCCACGGCCAAGATGGCCGTGTTACTGCTTCCAGCCCGTGAAGCCCATTCTACCTTATTCCTTTTTCCCTTCGACTTCGCTCAGAACAGGCCAGTCAGGCCAATGCCTTGCCTCCAAAATGGGCAAAATTACACCTAAAAGTTTTTGGCCTGCTGCAAGGGCTTCTTTTTCGCCTGCTACAAGAGAGGTCGCTTCGTCGCCATAGCTTTGGAGCGTCGGCGACTGATTAAAAGCCAGCTCAACTTTGGAGAAATACGAGTATTTGCCAAAAATGTTCTTATTTAGGGCTATTCTGGCCTCTTCTCTGCTGCCAGCATACTCATTGTTAACGTTAAAAAAGTACAAAACCTGGAATTTACCTTGTTTTTGCCAGATATTGGATTTCGTAGTGCCAAAGATAAGACATTTGCCCTGTATTTTTTTTCTGATTGTAGCACGGCCATCTTGGCCGTGTTTTTTACGGTCTGGAAGCCCGTGATGCGTAATTTCAAGCGTTATACTATCCGATGTCAATCTTTGAAAGCCACTGCCTGTGTAGCATTCTTCCGGAACGTGTGGCACTACATCAGGAAGCTCATAATAAGTAATAAATAGCAAGAGCTTCCGAACGGCACTGTCAGCCGCTACGTCGGTATCCTCCAGAACCCATTGGATGTAATCTTCTGTACCAAGTTCTTTAACAATCTGTTTGTTTTCGATTTTGGTTTTCGATATTACTTTGTAAGGGCTTAAATCCTCTTCATCCAGAAGGTCTAAAGGTTTTTTCAATGGCAAGGGTTCTTTATCTGGAATTACCATGCCTAATATCGGTTTAATAATCTCGCCTCCTGTGAGAACCGCAATGCAAATCAAAAAAGCCGGCTGAAAATAAACTCGCATTTTGGGCCCCATACCCTCACCTCCCCGGCTACGGCACGCTCCGCCGTGACGAGTAACTATTCTTTCGAACCACAATATCCTCAGAATTCGTTTGATCTTCTTCTGTAAGCAAACTGGACATAAACCACGCAAGAAAACCATATAAGCCAAACGCTAATGGAAGCATCGCCAACCCCAGCATATCGTGATAAATACCCTGGGTGTACTTGGGATGTAACAGCACATAAATGAACCCCGTAACCGTTACGCGTACGATGTTGCAAAGTATCGCTATCGGAATTGTGCAGGCTAACAGGATTATTCGCTGCCATATAGGCCTATAGTGCAGATACGCCATAGCAACTCCCAGGGCCAAAAAGGCCATCAGCAGTCGCATTCCACTGCAGGCCTCGGCTACATTAAGGGCAGGCTCAAAGCGCTGACCCTTGTAAAACATATCTATCACAACACCGCTGACGGAAGCTTGCATTTGAGGGACAAGGTTCAACAATGCAGTTGCTATGGTTGCAGCAAGTTTTCTCATCGGCATAGTCAGCACAACATAAAATCTCTGTGGTAATGGTATAGCAAATACCAGAAAAGCAATCGGCAGCCAGGTATATTTGACCAGACGCCAGCCTCCCAGAAATAATATAATCGCTCCGAGCGCTGCTATCGCTGAAATGCTGCGGAAGTAACCATATCCGGATGGACTAATTATGTTGAAAAAATAAAACGAAATCCAGCAAATCAGAAAAAATAAACCCAGATAATTTGGCTTCAGCTCGTCATTCCGAGCGGAGTGAAGAAGCTCTTCTTTTTTTTGATTAATGAAGTATAAGCTAAAAAGTGGGATTAAAAAACCATGCGACCAGCTGCTGTCCGTAATCCATCTGCGGACGACAGTTCCAATCTCGTTGCGGAAAAGATAGTAAAATACCCCCCCTATTATCAATATCTTAATGTAATTATGC
>CAZUPG010000054.1:0-8695 GCA_964622085.1 uncultured Pirellulales bacterium
ACCACCTTTTCAATGAGGTAGAAATAAAAATGGTCGAAGCAGACGAATTCAATCAAGCATTAGCCGAAACCAAAATATAGCATGAAAGGACATGTTTTATCTGGGGCAGATAAAGCCGATTTATAATGCCTTAAAGGCCACAAAAAACTCGACCGCTTCGGCCTGCAGCTAAGCCAGATACAAAGTGAAAATGAAATAGAAAATTCCACATAAAACGCTATGTTTAGACACTGAGGTTTCAAAAAATGAGCGATGTTTACGACGTTATCATTATTGGTGCTGGGCCGGCGGGATTAGGTGCAGCGCTCTATACCGCACGCGATAGATTAAAAACGTTGATACTGGAAAAATTTATGCCCGGCGGACAAATCATAACTACCGATAGAATCGAAAACTATCCGGCCGTAGAAAGAATCGATGGTGCCGGACTGGTTACCCAAATGCAAAAGCAGGTCGAGAGCTTCGGCGCGGAGCTTAAGACCGGCTGTGAAGTTACAAAACTGGAAAAACTGAAAGACGGCAATATCACTGTTTATTGCGATAAAGATAAATTCACCCAGCCCCTCAAAAAAGGGGCGGGGTTCACCGCCAGAGTCGTTATCCTTGCGCCAGGCAGTATCTATCGCAAGCTCGGCGTTCCCGGCGAAGAGGAATTTGCCGGCTCAGGTGTCAGCTATTGCGGCACCTGCGATGCTCCGTTTTTCAAGGGTAAAAATGTCGTTAGCGTCGGTGGAGGCAATACCGCAGTAGAAGAAACACTGCACCTGACAAAATACGCTGCCAAGGTAACTATAATTCACCGCAGAGACGAATTCAGGGCATCCAGAGTACTCACCGAGGAGCTTTTGGCAAAAGCCAACGAGCAGAATTCAAACTTGATTATCAAATACAGCACCGTTGCAACCGCCATCCAGGGCGACGGCAAAGTCCAGTCGGTAAGGTTGAAAAACGTCAAAACTAACAAAGAAGAAGATTATCCCTGCGATGGCGTATTTATATTTATTGGTATGGTGCCGAATACGGAATTTCTAAAAGGTTTTGTAGATTTGACTGATAGGGGTTTTATCAAGTGCGACTGCGCATATCTACGAACAAAAGTGCCGGGCGTCTTTGTTGCCGGCGATTGCAGAATCGGCGCTGCTATGCAATTAGCTACAGCCGTTGGTGATGGCGTTGTCGCCGCTATGATGCTAAAGCAGTATTTCAGAGACCCGAACTGGTGGAACGAGCCGGTTAGCGACCTGCTGCAGCCGGGCGGATGGTAAACCAGCAAAAAGGAGCATAAAATCTTTTGAAAATTAGCTGGTATTGTGAGCAAAATTAGTTTATTGTTATAGCGATTTAGATAAACCCTTTTTTACGGGGAAAATCTTGGTAGAAAGGATAAATTAATGGCTGGTAACGTAATTGAGCTGACAGATGCTGCTTTTGACCAGACCGTTCACAATTCAGATGTACCCGTGCTGGTTGATTTCTGGGCGCCGTGGTGCGGGCCCTGTGTAATGATGGCCCCCATTTTACAAGAAATCGCGAACGAACATGCCGACAAGGCCAAAATCTGCAGGCTCAATACTGATGATGCCAGAGATAGCGCTATAGAATTCGGCATACAGGCGATACCGACACTTATTTTATTTAAGGACGGCCAAGTACAGAAAAAGTGGGTCGGTTTAACCAGCAAAAAAAACATCACCGCCGCAATCGACGAGCTACTCTAAAGCGATGGAGAATCACTTTCCATACCCAACATATCAATCTTTCTTGTGAGCCGGGTGCTTTTCACAGCAAGACTGCCCAAAACAGATAATTTTTGACACCAGGATATTTATCCGCCAGACGCACAGCGGATTAAAGTTCTTTGTGTCCCCTGCCTTCGCAGGGGCAAGCTTGTCCCCGCGAAAGCGGGGATGACTTCGTGGCTAATATTCTCTTGCAGATTGCACATCTTTTTTGGTATATAAGATTATGCTGATACTGCAATCGACAGCATAGTAGAAAGGCAGAATATAAATGGTACTTTCAGCACGGACGCAAAAAAAACAATGGGTGATTCATCCTGCAGACAGCCGTTCTGAGCGGCTTGCCAGGTCGCTGAAGGTTTCTCCCCTTTTAGCACAGGTCCTAATTAACCGCGAAATAACTGATGCTCGCTCCGGCTCCGTTTTCCTAAGGCCTAAACTAACACATCTCATCGAGCCGCAGCAAATGCCGGGGGTTGAAGCGGCGGTCAGCCGATTAAAACAGGCGATTAAAAATAAGGAAAAAATCACCATTTACGGCGACTATGATGTGGACGGCATTACAGGCGTTGCAATTCTATGGCAGATTCTGAGATTACTTGGCGCTGATGTTGATTACTATATTCCTCATCGCATTGATGAGGGTTATGGCCTGAACGCTGAAGCAGTCCGGTCAGTGGCAAACTCCGGCAGCAAACTCTTAATAACCGTTGACTGCGGCATCACGGCATTTAGCTCAGCCGAGCTTGCCGAACAATTGGGTCTTGAGCTGATAATAACCGACCATCATCAGTTTGAAGATGAGCTGCCGAAAGCAGTCGCCATTATTCATCCTGCATTGGAAGAATCCTACCCTAACCAGAATTCGTCCGGTTCTATGGTCGCCTTTAAGCTCAGCTGGGCAATCGCCAACGAATTCAAGGCCGGCGCTAAGCTCGAACCGAAATTACGCGATTTTATGATAAATGCAACGAGCCTGGCGGCAATGGGAACAATCGCTGACGTTGTGGATTTGCGAGGCGAGAACAGAATTTTGACAAGCTATGGCCTGAAGGCCCTGCCGGAATGTAAACTTTCCGGCATACAGGCCCTGATTGAGTCGGCCGGATTGACTGGTCAGGGACTTGACAGCTACCACATCGGGTTCCGGCTTGCACCGATGCTCAATGCAGCAGGCAGAATGGGGCATGCAAGATTAGCGGTGGAGCTGTTGACAAGCGATAGCCATATTCGCTCGATGCAAATAGCCCAATACCTCAAAGAGCAAAACAGTAAGCGTCAGCAGTGCGAGAGAAAGATATTCAAACAGGCCTGTGCAATGGTAGCAGAATATGGCCTGAACCATCCCGACCAAAAAAGCATCGTGCTGGCGGATGAGAGCTGGCATGGTGGTGTAATAGGTATTGTAGCGTCGAGGATTGCGGAAAAATTCTATCGTCCTGCAATTCTGATTAGCACCGGGGCCGCCGAAGATGGCGTCGCCCAAGGTTCCGGCCGGTCGATTCCGGGTTTTTGTCTGCTAAGCGCAATCAAGGCCTGCTCAAAGCATTTGGTCAGGTATGGCGGCCACAAGATGGCAGCCGGCCTCAAGATAGAGCCAGACAAGATAGGCAAATTCGCAGCCGATTTCGAGGCCTATACAAGACAAAACCTGAGTGAAAGTGATATAGTCGCCAAGTTACACATTGATGCGATGGCCTCATTGGGCGATTTTAGTAGGGAAGCGGTCAGCGAGCTACGTATGCTTGGGCCTTTTGGGCAGGGCAATCACGAACCGATTTTCGCAACAAAAGGTGTGCGTCTTGCCTCTGTGCCAAGAAGGGTCGGCTCAGGCGGCGAGCATCTGCAGCTTACCATTACCGACAATGTGAACGCAGTACGTTGTATCGGCTTTAGGTTCGGAAAATTAGAAAAGAAGCTGCTTGATAATGAGTTCTTCAACGTTGCCTATCAGCCGCAGATTAATACCTTCAATGGCATCAGCAATATCGAGTTCGTCCTCTCCGACATCCAATTCGAGTGAGATTAGTGGATGATGAATGAGTCACCAAAATTACGCATCGACTCATTTATTCACAATTACCATGTCGATTTTGAACTGGCCCATAGTATTGACTAATTTGAAGAAACCCTCCGGGTCACCGTTGCCGACAGCCAGAGCAATGTGTCCAGGTCCGTAACCGCCCCGCCCAGCGCTGTTAAAAGCCGCATCTATGCCGACCCACCTATCACCTATGTATGCCTGTGTCCATGCATGTCCGCCAAAACCCTGGAAGCCGGCAAAATCCTTCACGTACGCAACCCCCGTAACCACCTGGGACGGAATTCCGACGGCCCGACACATCGCTGCTGTCAATACCGCGAACTCCGTGCAGTCACCTTGCCTGCTGGCCGCAACCTCTGCCGCCGATGCATAACCAACCGACAAGCTCTTATTCTCGACGTATCTGGCGACAAAAGCTTCGATTTTTCGAACCGCCTCACCTGCATCGCCAGTTCTACCAACCGCCTGACGGGCAAGGTCGATTATCTCTTTGCGGTCGCTCTGTACAAACCTTGTGGGTTTCGTTGCCTGTAGTATCGTTGGGTCGGTGCCTTTATAGGGAAATTTTACCCCTGTCGGTGTCACAACTGGCTCGACCGTAACGATTATTCTGCCGTCTTTGAATCGTTGTACTTTTTGATTATCTCCGGATGGTACTGCCAGATTTTCCGCTCTTGGTTTAGGACTGATGTGATAGGTAATCGATTTCGCTGTTTGAACATCCCCCAATGGCTTCGGGCTGGCTAAAAACATCTTATCGAGCACTTCAAAAACGTCGTTCTCACCAAGAGCGAACTCCTTTGTGCAGGCGACCAGTTCGATGTGCAACCTTGCCAGGAACATGAGTGCTTTCTGATCGCGAAGGTCGTTATCAACATAGCTGGTGCTTATAATCTCACCAGCATCCGGTATATTATAGGCCGTTGTAACCTTTGTTAAAGTTACCACACGTCCTAACAGGTCAACGTTTTGTTTCGGCCCGATACGAATTTGGGCATCAATGGCCTGTAATTCTACCGGGTCGAATATCTTGACTGAGTACTGCGTACCTTCCTTCAGTCCCTTTTTGAGCGTCAGCAAGCGCACGCCCTCAGCCATCACCGCACCGCTCGGCCATTCAACTTCGTTTTTTTTCTCGCTTCCCATGGAGTGAGTAGTCACATACACCTTACCCTGCTTATTCACTGTGCCGGTTATTTTCATTGCCATCGTACCGAGTTTCTGCACGGTCTCAAAGCCTAACGGCTCGCCATCGGTCGTCTCGATACTGGTTTTGCTCCAATCGAGAGTTACTGGAACATCGGCTCGGCTTATCGTAATGCTGACTTTCACGGTGGTAGTTACCTTTCCTTCAGCCCGCGGTGAGCTTGTCGAATCCGCTACGACCCGACTCTGTATAGCGAAACCTACCTTCTTACCTTCCATAAACACAGCGAAATATTCAGTTTCGCTCGATGCAGACATCGCTGGGCCGGCCAACAACAAAACCAAATAAATACCAAGAATATGCCTGTTAGCCATAATCAACCCCCTTTATTAAGTTCCCTTTTTTGTTTGTTGAAACTTGTCCCACATAAAACTGGGAATATATAATTAGCTAATTATAACCGCAAAGCCCTAAATTTTCATCGCAATATTTGCTCTCTCAGCTAAAATAAGCAAAAAATATTCTTTGTGAAAGCTTATGACGGTTGATGGGCTTCTAAAGCTGGTTTCTTCGGGCAGAATGCATAGCGTCTGCATCGATTCCCGCCTTGTCAAGAGCGGTGATATCTTCGTGGCTGTCAAGGGCACTACTTATGATGGCCACGACTTTATCGCTCAGGCCATTGCAAATGGTGCTAAATATATCGTTTGTGAAAGGACGGGTCATTGTAAAGGTTCGCAAGTAATAATCGTTGATGATTCATCGCAGGCAGCAGCTATTCTGGCACAGGCAGCCGGAGGCAATCCGGCTTCAAAATTAACCAGCTTGGCTGTTACCGGTACAAATGGCAAAACAACCGTTGCTTACCTTGTTCGCTCGATAATCCAAACTGCCGGCGAGAAGTGCGGCCTTATCGGCACAATTATTTACGATACTGGTTCTGGGATTTCACAGGCCAACCTCACCACGCCGGATTGCCTGGATATTGCTGAAGCACAATCGCAGATGGTAAAAGCCGGCGCAAAGTATATGGTCATTGAGGCCAGCAGCCACGCCCTGGCGCAAAACCGATTGGCAGCTATCAACTTCAAGGCAGCCACATTTACCAACCTCGGCGGTGACCATCTGGACTATCATAAAACAAAAAAAGATTACTTAGCTGCAAAAGCAAAGCTCTTTAAAGGTCTTTCATCTGACGCTACAGCAATATTGAACAAACAGTCGCCGGAGGCCAAACAAATCGCTCAAAAAACCAACGCTAAAATCTTATGGTACGCAATCGATGAATCGGCCGACATCACTGCTCACATCGAATCAATGGACATAAACGGAACTGTATTTACTTTGGAATTCGCAGGTCAATCGTTTATCGTCAGGACTCCTTTGCTGGGTAGATATAATGTCAGTAACTCTCTTGCAGCGGCTGGATTATGCCTCGCGGCCAGTTTTGATTTGCAAACTATAGCAGCCGGATTATCATCTCTGCAAACAATACCTGGCCGGCTGGAAAAAATCGATTTCGATGGCGATTTTACCGTTCTTATCGATTATGCTCATACGGACGATGCCCTGAAAAATGTTTTGTCCACATTGAAACCTTTGTGTAAGGGTCGGCTGATAGTTGTTTTCGGCTGTGGCGGAGATAGAGACCGGACCAAGCGGCCGCGGATGGCCGCAGTTACTGAAAAGTTAGCTGATTTTGTAATCGTTACCAGTGATAATCCGCGGACCGAACGACCTGAAGATATAATAGGTGAAATTGTCGCTGGTTTCGAGAATCCAACCTCGGAGAAAATTACTTTTGAAGCAGATAGAAAAAAAGCCATCGAGTTAGCCATAAAAACCGCCACAAAAGATGATATTGTGCTAATCGCCGGCAAAGGCCATGAAACGTATCAAATAATCGGTACACAAAAAATCGATTTCGATGACAAGAAAATTGCTCAAGAGTTTCTGGAACGGCGACAATGAAAAAAATCCTGATATCAGATTTGGCTAAAATAATAAAAGCACATGAGCCATCCATCCTTCGAAGCGGGGCTTCTGCGGAGGACGGGCGAGTCACGAGCGACGAGCGATGTTTTTTCACCGGCGTTAGTACCGACTCACGAACTACTAAAAACGGCGACTGCTTCTTTGCAATCCGTGGCGAGAGTTTCGATGGTGCAGATTTCGTATTTGATGCCTTTGCCAAAGGGGCTGTCTGCGCTGTTGTCAGCAAAGATTTCGAAGGCGACAAGCTTGCCGGCAAAACAATACTCAAGGTCGGCGATACAGTAAAAGCTCTTGGCGATTTTGCGCTGAGCTATCGTCGGAAGTGTGGCTTTAAGGTAATTGCGATAACCGGCTCGGTAGGAAAGACGACGGTAAGGCAAATTGTCTATCACGTGTTAAGTCAAAAATACCGTGTTTTTCAGGCACCGAAAAATTTCAATAATAAAATCGGCCTTTCTTTGACATTGCTTGGTGCCAACCAGCAGCACCAAATCGTAATCACCGAGCTCGGCAGTAATTTCCCCGGCGAGATAGCTTACTTAACACGTATCGCCCAGCCGGACATCGCAGTCGTAACCAATGTTTATCCGGCCCATCTGGAAGGATTCGGTGATTTGCAAACGATTACAAAGGAAAAGTTATCTATTTCGGAAGGACTTTCAAACGATGACATTTTGATAATCAACGCTGGCATTGAGTCCCAGCCCACAAGACCATTAGCCCGAATTGTAACTTTTGGCAAATCGGATGACTCTGACCACCAGGCGAAGAATATAAGTTCCGATGGATTCAGCAGTCGTTTTACTATCGATAGCACAGAGGTTTATTTACCGTTAGCTGGACTCGGTAATATTGAAAATGCACTCGCCGCCTGGGCCGTTTGCAGCCAGTTTGATTTGACTATTGATGATTTTGCTCATGCCGTAAAAATTTTACCATCCGTTCCTATGCGAACCGAATTGCTACAAGTCGGGACGCTCACGGTATTAAATGATTGTTACAACGCAAACCCGGCTTCGATGAAAAATGCGCTTGATATATTAGCCAATCTCGGCTCAAAGGAGAATCGCCGCCTTGTTTTTATCTGTGGTGATATGGCCGAGCTTGGCGAGCAAAGCGAGCAGCTACACGCTGAATTAGGTGCTGCTATTGCCAGGGCCAAAGTGCAGCTCGTAATAGCGGTCGGCAAACTGGCAAAAATCGCCGCTGAAGCTGCAAAAGAAAACGTCAGCTACGAGTTGCAGGTAGAATGTTTTGAGAACACACTTTCAGCTTGTAACAATCTGCAAAAATTCATAAAAGATAAGGATATAATATTAGTAAAAGGTTCCCGGATAGCCAAACTGGAAATGGCTACCGAGAAACTAAAGGAATTGCCGATTTGCGATCGCCGATTTCCAATTGTCGACAAAAATTGAAAATCGCAAATTGAAAATCGAAAATCGAAAATGATATATCATTTGTTATGGAATTTGCGTGCCGGTGAGCGATTCGGCTTTTATGCCTATCAATACGTGATATTTCGCTCCATTGCTGCCGTTTTGACCAGTGTGCTGATTGCTCTTTTGATAGGCCCGAAAATTATTCGCTGGCTGATGCGAAAAAAAATTGGCGACCGGCCGGAGTTTTATCACGCTACGCTCAATGAATTGACCAAAGAAAAGGCCAATACCCCAACGATGGGTGGCCTGATTATTATCCTTGCGACACTTTTGACTACCTTATTATGGACAAAGTTAAACAATCCATTTGTTAAAAAAGCCATCTTTT
>CAZUPG010000055.1:0-8681 GCA_964622085.1 uncultured Pirellulales bacterium
CGAAGTATTAGGGGACGTCAAGTTAACCGGTCAATAGCTCGAATTCTTCGCTGCTTAGGGATTGTCTTAATTTTTGAAGGGCAGTTAATTCGATTTGTCGTACTCTTTCCTTGCTCAGGCCGAGTTCCTCACCGATTTGCTTTAAGGTCTTTGTCTTCTTTCTTATCGGAAGGCCGATTGGCCCAAAGCGATTTAAGATTACATACTGCTCGCGTTCAGTAAGTTCGTTCTTTATAACCTGGGCCAGTCCTTGCCTTGCCCGTTCAAAAGCTGCAAAATCCACGGCCTCTTTGGTTCTCAGGTCCCGCTGGATATTTGCCAGTGAAGCTGCTCTTTTCCTGCTGGGTTCTGTACTCTTACCGGATACTTTTGCGTACTCTTTGGCTATGTTTAATGAGGCACGCCTGCTGAATCTAAAGCCAGTTGTGTAATCGAATTCCTCGACTGCATTAATCAATGCGAAATTACCTCTGCTTACAAGTTCCGGAAAGCTCACCCCGCTTCTGATATGCTTGCTTGCAATGCTAACGACAAGTCGCAGGTTGGCCTCGATTATTGTTCTTCTGATGTATTCGGCCTGGGCTAAATAGCTTTCTATTTCTTTTAGCTGTGCGCTCGAGACGCGATTAAGTTTTATGCTGGTTCTTTTTATACAAACCAAGTATTTCAAGTAATTATATCTGCGGAAAAGTTCGATTTCGTGCTCTCTATTGAGCACAGGGGCGTCCTTCAATATCTGCAAGTACTCTGGCAGCAGGTGCTCCCCGAATAATTCGAATGGTTTAATTCTTTTGCCTGGGGGTCTTTTTCTCGCATCGACTGGCTTTGCGAGCCCTGTTAGAGATTTCGTTAGCGCCCCTAACAGGGCGAGAATCTTTTCGCCAGCACTGTCTTTGAGAAACTCATCACTGGAGACAAATTCGATTCTTTTAGCCAGAAGTACCCGTGCCCTTCTCATGTTTATAATGCGATATATCGAACTTTTACTGCGATTGAATCGCATCACCAATTCTTTGGCGCAACAACCCTGTTTATACAGCTTGTAGATTTCGCCGGCCTGGGCCGTGTCGACTATGCCGGGAGGTTTCTTGAAAATTGCCTTTTCCGGATGTACCTTTTCGTAGTTTAGCAGTGTGTACCTGATGGTTTCGTGGGCTTTATCTGTTTTAGCTGTTATTCTGTTTATGATTTGGTGGCGGGAAAGTCCCGTGGTAGCCGCAAGCTTAATGGCCTGCTTTATAATTTGTTGTTTTTGCTTATCTGTCATTCGTTCGAAGGTTTGTGCTTTGGCGGTAAGGCCAGGATTTGCCCTGGCAAATTTATCCACGGTTGATTGCAGGAAGCCGAAACGTTTTTTGCCGTCATTGAAGATAAATTTTCGTGCAATCAGGCCTCGTTTTCGCCAGCGATGGATTGTTTTTGTTGAAACGCAGAAGACTTTTGCAAGCTCTTCAATGGTATAAACTTTTTCGCTTTGTTCGGCGGCCGGCTGGGCGAGCTGGCCGCTTAGCTTAGAGATGAAAATCTGCAGGTCCTCAGCAAGCTCGTCACCTTTTATAAGCTGCTGGGCTGTCTCGCCTTTGGGATGGAAACCTGTGATACGAAAGCACACGAACTCAAAAGGATAATTCTTGTCCTTATTGATAACTTCAAAAACTTTCTCAGCGGCATCAAGCTGTTTTCGGCGTTGCTTTTGGGGCGCAAATCGAATCTGCATCAGTAATTCTGCTATATTTTGGTTCTTTATCTGCCGCATAAGCTGGATAAATCCGAAACCCGAAGCACGAAACGAAAAAGTGTAAAACTTAAAACTAAAAATGCAAAACCAAAACCCAAAATTTAAAACTAAAAGACAGGTAAGTTTTGAATTTTAAGCTGTAGTTTTTCACTTTCAGCTTTAAGCTTTTAGTTTCTTTGTTTTGATATTCGATATTCGGGTTTTCTTACTTGACCAAGTGTCCATTTTACCAAACTTGTCTGACGACAGTCAAGATTTGGCGCAAAAAAACCAGTGATGAAATACGCTTTTATAGGTTCTCTTGCCAAACCAGGCAGGTCGGACGAAACTACGAAGCTGAGGGCAAAGAATCTTGTGCTTTTTCTTTATGACTTGTGTACTTATGCTCTAACGCACTTTTTAAGCAATGAGACTTTTGGCCACATCGACGGCTGTTGCGGCATCGGGAGCGTAGCCGTGGGCGCCAATCTTGTCAGCGTAACCCTGCGTAACCGGTGCCCCACCTATCATAATCTTGACTGAAAGCGTGGCTTCCTGCAGTGCCTTTATAGTTTTCTCCATCCCGGCCATTGTTGTGGTCAAAAGCGCACTTATACCTACTAAATGCACACCTGTGGCCTTGGCTTTTTCAACGAACTTTTCGGGGCTTACATCTACACCGAGGTCAACAACTTCGAAGCCCGCACCTTTTAACATCATTGCCACTAAATTTTTACCGATATCGTGTAAATCACCCTGTGCCGTTCCTATCAGAAACTTTCCAATTGGTTCAACGCCGGCCTTAGCAAGTTCCGGCTCAAGTAGCTCCATCGCCATTTTCATTGAGCGCGCAGCAATAAGCACCTCTGGTATGTAAATCTCATTTTTCTTGAAGCGCTCGCCGACAACATCCATACCTGCAATTAATCCCTCATTGAGGATGATTTTGGCCGCAGTGCCTTCTTCAAGGGCTGTCCTGGTGATTTCTACGGCGGTATTTTGGTCGCCTTTAATAACTGCATCAGCTAAAGCTTTCAAGTCTGCCATCTCACTTGACCTCTACCTCATTAGAGAGCCAAATTAGAAACTCTCTAACGGGACCCTGCCGTAGGCGGGCTGACCTACTTATTATAGGGTTCCTGTTTTCTTTACTCAGTTAAAACCATAATTAGACACTATCTCACAATCCAAAGCAAGCATTAAATCAAATTTTTTGCCCACAAAAGCGTTTCCTGATGAATTAACCCGTTCGACTTCGCTCCCCTCGGCTTGGTTCGACCTTGCTCACCACAGGTTGCTCGGGACAGGCAGGGCAGGCCGGATAAAACCAATATTCACACAACCTTATTTGATATACACCCCCAAATAATGTATCTTGAATATTTTATTATTTTTTGAATAATAGTTACTGCGTATATAGTCTTATAGCAGAGAGTTTCGGTGCTGAGTTTTTCGTAAAATCAGGATTAAACACAGAATATGAGATAGGAAATATGAGTGACTACATAGTTTTGGTAAAACAGGTTCCTGACGTAACTCAAATTACCGACAACGCGTTCGACCACGAGACTGGTACGCTTATCCGGACGCGCCTCGCCAGCGTAATTAACGAGCTGGATGCCCAGGCATTAGCTTTTGCAAACTATATGAAGAAAATTAGTGACGACCGGAAAGGTAAAATCATTGCTTTGACTATGGGGCCACCGATGGCTAAAGAGGTCCTTCGATACGCTCTGAGCAGATGTGCTGATACGGTGGTATTGCTGACCGACAGGGCACTGGGCGGAGCAGATACCGCCGCTACGGCAAATCCCTTAGCGTTTGCGGTTAGGAAAATAGTCAAAGAGATTCTTCAGTGCGACAATGATTATTATGTGGTTGCCGGGATGCAATCGGTGGACGGTGACACGGCTCAGGTACCTCCGCAAATAGCTGAGGAGCTGGCTCTACCCTGCATAACTTATGTTACCGGCACCGGATTTAAGGATAGCCGGTTTGAATTCACCCGCATCATCATCGGCGGCAGCCAGGTGGTTACACCCAAGAAAATACCGGCTGTGATAACCGTTGCCAAATATGAGTACCCTCTCTTTGCGACATTTGCAAGGGCCAGATGGGCAAATAAAACACAGCTTATTCAATGGAGCAGCAACGATATTAACGCAACCCACATCGGCATTTCCGGTTCGAAAACGAGTGTGATACGAGTTTTCCCGCCGGGTAAAAGTGCCAGAAAATGTCGTCAGATTAGTGACGCCGAATCATTAGCCAAGACCCTTGTTGACAGCTTTACCACCGGCAATGGTAAGTTCGATTTAAGCACCGATGTACAAACACCTCGTTACATTTTACCTAAAAAGCGGGCATATAAATTTGACAGAAGCTTCGAGGGTACAAAAAAGGAACAAGAGGATTATGAAATTTTAACTAATAAGCTCAAGCAGCTTGGCATTACCGATGTTAGTCAAGTTGATGAGGCAAGCAGAGAAAAGATTCTCACTGCGGTAGAGAAGCGATTTCATAAAAAGGCGTTAGAGGATATGCTCAATGGCTTTAAGTTGAGCGAGCCGACCTTTAAAGGCGAGGTTTGGGTTGTAGCAGAACACCGTGGAGGCGCTGTACATCCAGCAACGTTTGAGCTTATCGGTAAAGCTCGTGAGCTTGCAGATTCCCTGGAAACCCAAGTAGGCGTTACTATAGCTGGTTATGAGATTGAGCCACTGGCGAAAGAGCTAATTGCTGCGGGTGCGGACAATATCTATCTCATCGAGGATAAATTACTGAGGGTGTTTGACCCAGCTGCGCATCGCAAAGCTATCGCCGATTGCGTTAGCACCTATTGGCCGCAAATAGTGCTCTACGCTGCAACTGCCCAGGGCAGAATGCTGGCGCCTATGGTTTCATACAGGGTTGGATGCGGCTTGACTGCCGATTGCACCGGCTTGGACATCAGAGATAATTCGCGAAATGGCTTTGTAGGTATTCTACTGCAGACCAGGCCGGCGTTAGGTGGTAACGTTATGGCTACCATCCGCACGAAGAATTCCAAGTCACAAATGGCAACGGTAAGGCCGGGCGTTATGAAAAGACTGCCCCCTGATAGCTGGCGAACAGGCAAGGTCATCAAGCACAAAGTCCAGCTCTGCGATGACGATATCAGTCTGGAAATTCTACAAACAGAGCTGGGTGCGGGCGAGGTGAAATTTGGTGCCGATGTGATTGTCAGCGGCGGTAAAGGTATGCAAAGCAGGGACAATTATGAACGGCTCATAGCTATGCTCTGTGACGGTTTAAGTAAAAAGTTAGATACGCAGGTTGAAAGAGGTGCCTCGCGTGCAGCGGTGGAGCAGGGATTTATTAAACGAGCGCATCAGGTTGGCCAAACCGGCACCTCGATAGGGCCAAAAATTTACATCGCTTTGGGAATATCCGGTGCTATCCAACATATGATAGGCGTTGCAAATACTGAAACTATCATCGCCATCAACAGCGACCCTAACGCACCGATATTTAAGCAGTGCGATTACTATATCGTCGGAACTGTAGAGGATACGATACCTCAGTTAGTGCAGGCATTAGAAGAGACGTAAAGTGTAAAACGAAAAATGCAAAACCAAAACTTAAAATTCAAAAGCTGTTCGCAGCGAAAAGTCCAGTTTTAAGTTTTACGCTGTGGTTTTTAGCTTTTAGTTTTTACTTTTTAGTTTTCAGAGGTGTAACAAAAAAGAAGTGTCAAACAATAAAGACTATAACAAGGTATCTGTTTTGATAGTCGGTGCGGGGCCAGCCGGCCTGGCAGCGGCAATACAGCTCAAAAGTAAAAGTCCGCAAATGGATATTTGCGTTGTTGAAAAAGGGGCCGATTTGGGCAGCCACAACCTCTCCGGCGCTGTTTTAGAAGCCGAGCCACTGCATACATTGCTTGATTCGGCTGTGCCGGGATGGGAACACAGCGATGCCGCCAAAAATGTATTGGCAAACAAAATCGACAAGGACAATATTATGTTTTTGTTGGGTAAGAAGCTTTCATTTAACATCTTCTTTGCGGTCAAACTTGCCAAAATCTTTGGTCTTGGCTTCGGTCAAATGATACACAAGGGGGACTACTCCGTATCGATAAGTAAGCTAACCAAATGGATGGGGCAAATTGCAAAGGACCTCGGCGTCGAAGTCCTTACCGGCTTTGCGGCCGAAGATATTATTCTTGCCCCGCCCCTCGGAGGGGAGCGGCAAGACGAATCGTTTTATAAGGCAATAGGTATAAAGCTCGTTGACCAGGGTTTGGATAAAGAAGGTAATAAGCAGCCGAACTTTGTCGAAGGTGAAGTTATAGAAGCTGACTTTGTGGCGCTTGCCGAAGGGTGCGATGGACTTGTCACGGAGAAATTTATCGAAAAAGCGAACCTGAACAGAGAGGCAAATCAACTTTACTCTGTTGGCGTGAAGGAGCTTATCAAGGTAAGTCCTGAGCAATACAATCAATTTACCGCAGGCCGGGTTGTTCACGCTATGGGTTATCCTATTTGGGCGCCCCTTGTTGGGCCGGCAATGTTTGGCGGCGGTATTGTCTATGCTGGTGCTCAGGACCATATTTCAGTTGGTATGATTGTCGGTGCCGACTGGAAATATTGTGACTTTAACATCCAGGATGCGCTAACAAACTTCAAGGAGCACCGCTTTGTAAAGAAATTTATCGATGGCGGCGCGGTTGTAGAAGCCGGTGCAAAAATGATTCCTGAAGGTGGCTTCTACGCCATACCGAGAGACCCACAGACAGGCAGCATCGGTAAAAGCAACGTAATGATTCTGGGTGACAGTGCCGGCTTTGTAAATATGCTCAAAATCAAAGGCCTGCACAACGCTATTGATTCAGGTATCCAGGCGGCAAAAGCAATCGCTGAAAATATCGATAGTCCCGAACAAGCAGCGGTCAAATATACCGAGTTGGTTAACCGGTCGAATATCGCAAGAGAGATGTACTCAGCAAGGAACTTTCGCCAAACCGTAGCGAAGTTTGGGCCTTTGTATGGAATGCCGCTGTCGGTTTTAGGAGGGTTTCTGCCGAAATTTAAGATTGAAAAAGATTACGAAGCGATGACAATAGCTCGATACCGCCTCAAGCCCAATCAGAATTTCGATAAGGATACTTTTACTGCTATGGCTGCGACCGAGCATCGCGAGGAGCAACCATCACATCTGAAGATACTCGACTCCAACATTTGCCGAATGAAATGCACGCCTCTGTTTAATAGTCCCTGCATTACATTCTGTCCGGCTGGGGTATATGAAACTATCCAAGGCGAGGTAAAGCCGGCCAATCCGTCCAACTGTCTACACTGCAAGACCTGCCAGAGAAAATGCCCATTCGATAATATCAGATGTACCGTTCCGGAAGGTGGCAGCGGACCTCGCTATAAGCGAATGTAAACCCGCCAGCCGTTTGGCGGGTAAAAACCATCGCATAAAAAAACTCTGGTCAAAGTGTTTTTTTGAATGGGCCAGAGATTAAGTTTTGGAAATAGTATTGCCCGTTCTCAGTAGCTCCATTCTCCGCAGCAGTGCTCTTGTCCTTCGTAGTAGTTACTATGGAGAAAGAGCTGCAAAGGACGAAACTGCGAAGGGTGAACTGTAGGCGTGTGTTTTACTTGTTCTGATGTTGGTGCTGCTTTTCCGGCTGCTCTTGGGATTCTTTTTTTGTCCGTTTTTTGGCCACCTTCTTTGGTTGCTCTTGCCCGCTGCCCCGACTCGCGTCGGAAGACGCGGGGGCAGTGGGCTCTTGCTCGGCCTCATCCTTGGGTGGTTGCACCTGCGTTTGCTCTTGTGGCTCCTGCTTAGACTGTTCTTGGGCTTGCTTATCCGCTTGCTCTTCTTTCTCCTTCTTTTCGCGTTGAATTGCTTCGTATATCTCCATGCGATGAACCGGAATCTCCCTTGGGGCTGCTATACCCAGGCGTACTTTATCACCCCGGACATCGACGATGGTAATCTTGACATCATCGCCGATCATAATTGACTCATCTTTCTGTCTACTTAGAACCAACATTGCCAACTCCTTTGCTACTCTGCGAAGCAGCGATGCTTCTTCGCTACCTGTGGCACAAGCTACGAAGCACGAGTTATCAGCTGGTTTTAATATATTTTACGAAGCGGCCTGACCAACTGTTCAACCAACTGATTGGTTGAGCGGTAATTGGTTAAATAATTACCAGTTACCAATAACGAAACACAAGAACTCACCTATATTTTTCGGCTAATTTCAAGGCCGAAAGCAACCAAATTCGTTTTTTTTGAGATGATTGAGATAGGTTATCACACTTTTTGTGCATAACAGCTTAAAATATATGCAGTTATGTGAAAGAAGGACTTTAAAAAAAGATGTGCCAAACTTGTCTGACGACGGTCAAGGTTTATCTAATCCCCCCCATGCCTTCTTGCAAAGGCAAGAACGGGGGCTACTTTTCCGCCGTAAGGTGTCCTGCGGAGTGTTTTCGCCGGAAATTATAGCGCACAGCCAGCCAGTAGCCGGCAATTGCGCCTAATGTGCCGAAAGCCACCATTTGTACCGGTAATATCGAAATAACCGCATTGGAGAAAAAAGCCCCCGGTTGGTGCTCTACAAGATGTTGTAATACACCTTGCCTGACGTAAGCAGTTGTAGCAAAAGCGGTTACGAAAGCACCGGCGATTATAGGCCAGATATAGCTAATATTGAGAAGTGTTTTGATGGCAAAGGCCACGAGCCCAAATGAAACTATGACTGCAAAGGCAATTTGCCCGACCTCCGGCTGGCCAACAACTGCGCCTAATCTTGGGTCGAATATTTTTACGTCCCGGGCAAGTAGTCCTATAAGCAATTGTATTATTAAGACCGAGCCGACCAGTCCCGCTATGGCTCGGAAAGCCTTCACTGAGACGAGACCGATTATCGCATTTGTAGGGGCAGTTCGCGAACTGCCTCTACCTC
>CAZUPG010000056.1:0-1678 GCA_964622085.1 uncultured Pirellulales bacterium
AAACCATTAGATATAATCAATGAAAAATCGCTGGATAATGCCCTTGTTCTGGATATGGCGATGGGCGGCTCGACAAATACGGTGCTGCACTCTTTAGCTGTCGCAAGTGAAGCCGGCATCCAATACGACCTCGAGCGTATAAACGCAATCTCAGCTAAATGCCCCAATATCTGCAAAGTGGCACCGTCGAGTAAGTTCCACATGGAGGACGTCGATGCCGCCGGCGGTATAAGCGCAATACTAAAGGAAATCGGTAAGGCTCCGAACCTTCTTAATACTGATTGTCTGACGGTAACCGGAAAGACACTCGGCGAGAATATCGCTGATGCCAAAATCAAAAATCCGGAGGTTATTCGTCCTCTTGGTAATGCGTATTCAAAGACGGGCGGGCTGGCAATTCTGACAGGCAATCTTGCTCCCAAGGGCGGCGTGGTAAAGACGGCAGGGGTTGCTCCTGAAATGCTGACTCACACCGGCCCGGCGGTTATTTTCGAGAGCCAGGAGGATGCCTGCGAAGGTATCCTGGCAGGCAAGGTAAAAAAAGGCGATGTCGTGGTTATCCGTAATGAAGGTCCCAAAGGCGGGCCGGGGATGCAGGAGATGTTAAGTCCTACCAGTTATATTATGGGCGCCGGCCTGGGTGAATCCGTTGCGCTTATTACAGACGGCAGATTTTCCGGCGGAACAAGAGGCGCCTGCATCGGCCATATAAGTCCGGAAGCAGCAGTAGGGGGGCCAATCGGATTATTAAAGAATAGTGACATCATCGAAATCGACATCCCCAATAATAAAATAAGCGTAAAGCTGTCCGACAAAGAATTGGCTGAGCGAAAGGAACACTTCAAGCCGCCAAAACCGAGGATAACAGAGGGCTGCCTTGCCAAGTACGCCACAATGGCCACCAGCGCCGACACCGGAGCAGTCCTGAAATGGTAAGATTAAAAGTCATTCCTGCGGAAGCAGGAATCCATAGAAAAATATTTTGAAAATCGACGTTGTTAAATTGAGATTGCTTCGCTCCTTCGACTTCGCTCCCTTCGGCAAGCTCAAGACAGGCAGGACAGGTTCGCTCGCAATGACGAGCAAACAGCGGTTGATATGCTGGGAAAATTTTCATATAATTCAAGCAACTAAGCTACCTTGAGTAAGTTTTTAGACAATAATACAATTATAACGATGAGAGATTGCTTCGCTCCTTCGACTTCGCTCCCTTCGGCAAGCTCAGGACAGGCAGGACAGGTTCGCTCGCAATGACACACAGGCAATCTCGATTTTCGAGCGTTTGAGATTGCCACGGCCACAGAATATGGCCTCGCAATGACTCAAAAACGCCGTTTTGACCCTGTGAACGGCTACGAAGATGTTTTTAATGTAATAGTATATTTCGCTAAAGAAAAGTACTATTACCATCTAATATATATTCAACTTGACTGGTTTTTACATAAGTATAGCTGTAGGATGGGCTTTCCAGAGCTACGTCAAGGCCTACGCCTTGACGAAAGCCCATCGGGCTACGGCGGGCTACGCCCCGACGAGTGCGGTTTCTGATTCTGGTGGGCTGAAGCCCACCCTACATTCTGTGAAATCTGTGGCTGAAAAGAAAGCTGTGTGGTATATTGTTAAGCTAATATGCGGTTTTTTAAAAAAACAAGCTCACGTCGAAGCCAGGTGCGCAAGA
>CAZUPG010000056.1:1688-8498 GCA_964622085.1 uncultured Pirellulales bacterium
GCGCTTCAGCCAGATAAGCCAGCTCGCCGACACCGACAGTATAATCTCGGTTCTTCTGTGTCTGCTTTTCGTTGCTCTATGTATCGCTGTCATATCGTTCCAAAACCATCATAACCTGATACAGATAGCTGTAATAGTAGTATTGATTTCTCTGGCAGCAGCTATTTATATCTACCATTATCAAGCCAGAATTATAAAAAACCACGTCAGAGCGCTCGTGTTGGTCGGCTTGTTTATTTCGTTGTTAGCCACAACCAGAGTCTGTGCCATATTGTCCGGCCATACATACTGGGCTACCGCTACCGCCGTCGCAGCAGCCGTCATTTTGACAATCGCCTATAATCAACGTTTTGCAATAGGTATGGGTATGTTCTATTGCTTGTTGGCATATCTATCCGTAGGAGCGGTGTCGAATGAAGAATATCAACTGACAGATATGAACCTGCTTTTGACAATGCTCGCGGCCGTTTTCACCTTTTGTTTCTCCTTAAAAGAAATCCGCACAAGAATGAAACTAATAAAAGTTAGTACCTTAGCAGCGGTAATAGTGTTCGTAATGGCTATTACCGTGGCCTATTTGGGCCTGTTGGGTGAAAGTCCTAAGACTGCTGCTATCATAAGCGGCGCCGGCTATCATGCAGGTGCAGCTTTTCTGGTGGGCCTGCTTATCCAGAGTTTGCTTCCGCTCATCGAGAAAATCGTCGGAGTAGCTACGAGTATGACACTACTGGACTACAGCGATGCCAATCAGCCATTGTTGAAACGGCTTGCAATGGAGGCGCCCGGCACGTTCAGCCATAGTTTGCTAATAGGTTCTATCGCCGAAGCCGCGGCTGAAGCAATTGGCCGTAACGGCCTTTTATGCAGGGTCGGTGCTTATTACCACGATATCGGAAAAATCAATAAGCCCGGCTATTTTATCGAAAACCAACTGGGCTTAACCAGCCGACATAAGGAAATTTCACCCACGATGAGTCATTTGATTATCATCGGCCATGTCAAAGATGGAATAGAAATGGCCAAGGAATATGGGCTGCCCTCCGTCCTCTGGCAATTTATCGAAGCACACCACGGCACAACACTGGTTGAACATTTTTATAATGAAGCTAAAAAGAAGAAAACTAAATCTGCCGTACGTCTGGCGGATAAAAATGCAAAGCAGAAAGCAGATGAAGTGCCTTCTGAAAGTGAGTTTAGATATCCGGGTCCGAAGCCGCGAACAAAGGAAGCTGCTATTGTGCTGTTGTCCGACGGCGTGGAAGGCGCCGTCAGAAGCCTGCCTGAAGTAACACCTACGAGAATAGAAGCGGTTGTGCACAATATGGCTATGAAGCGTCTGCAGGATGGGCAATTCGATGAGTGTGACCTTTCTCTTCGAGAGTTAAGTGAGATAGAGGCAAGCATATCTAAGACCCTTGCTGCACACTATCATAGCCGAATCGCATACCCAGAAGCACCGGATGCTCTCGAGGCCGCACAACCTCGACCCCGTCAAAATGAGCAAAAAAGTTATTAACCCCGTTAGATAATTTCATATCTAACGGGGTAAACAATTATGGGCTCCACTAAACCACAGCTGGAAACAGTCGTTCAAATCGCAAAAAATTTCAAAGACATAGACGTGTCTCCGTCCAAGCTTGAAAAATTGGTTAAAACCATCTGCGATTGTTTTAATCCGCCACGGCGGATTAGTCCCTGCCAAAGCAAATCAACGGTCGTCAGCATCGCAATAGTCGGCGATGCCGAAATCCGCAAAATGAACAAAAGATATCTAAATCGTAATCGTTCTACCGATATTATAAGTTTCGATTTATCAGAGGAAAAGGACCAAAAATTGTTTGAGCTGGTCGTAAATGGCGAAATGGCCGTTAAACAAGCAAGGCAAAGGGGCCATTCAAGCGAAGCGGAATTGGCGCTTTATGTAACCCATGGCCTGCTGCACAACCTCGGATTCGACGATACCACGCAAAGCCAGGCAAAAAAAATGCATGAAACGGAAGACAAATTTTTACAGCAACTTGGTTACGGTCTGGTATATAATACGTAGCTTGTAATTCGTGGTATCAGTTCCTGGCCACGAAGGAATTACTAATTGAAAGGGTATTAAAAAATGAGTTATGTGGCTGTGATGGTGCTGCTGATTTGTATTCTTGCCGGCGGTACACTGTTCTTTTCCGTCAATGCCATCGCGTTGCGAACATTTTCGCGCATCAAATTGCAGCAAGCCCTCAGTACGCCAAACAAAAAGACAAGCCCGGAAGAACTTTTCGAGAAGCTGGTGGAAAATGCCGAAAAAATGGTTCTGACCTGCTCGTTATACAGGGTCATCTTTAATATGTGCATATTGCTTTTGCTGGCCGATGTTTTCACAACGCTGCGTCCAGCCGGCCCGCAAATTACCAATTACCTGCTTACATTTTTTACTGCAATAGCAATATTCTCGATGTTCAGTCTGGCAATCCCTCACGCCTGGGCCAAGTACGCAGGCGAAAAAATTCTCAGCCGAACATACAAACTGCTAATGTTCTTTTCACTTATAGTCTTGCCGGTTCTGTACATCTGGAAATTAACTGACGGTCTTGTTAAACGCCTGGCCGGCGTAGTCGAAACAACACTTGAGGAACGACAGGAAGAAAAGCAAGAAGAATTCTTAGACGGCCTCGAGCAGCACAGAACCGAAGGTGTACTCGATGAAGAAGAGCAGCAGATGATTGAAAATGTGCTGGAGCTAAGCGAAACCACCGCTGATGAGATTATGACCCCTCGAACAGATATAGTAGCAGTCGAAGTCAATTCTGATTTGCAAACAGTTTTGAAAACTATCGCTACCGCAGGACATACCCGTGTGCCGGTATATGAAGAAAATATAGATAACATAGTCGGCCTTATCTACGCCAAAGACCTGCTGAGCGAAATCGGCCAGGACGCTTCGGATTTCAAACTACGCGACAAAATGAGAGAGGCCTATTTCGTTCCTGAAACAAAACCTCTCAGGGTTTTGCTGCATGAGTTTCAAAATCAGAAACTGCATATAGCTATAGTGCTCGATGAATATGGCGGAACAGCGGGCGTTGTTACTCTGGAGGATATTCTCGAAGAGCTTGTCGGCGAAATAACAGATGAATACGAAGAAACCCCGCCGGAACCGGTTAAAGAAATAGACCAGAACACTATTGAGGTCGATGCCAGAACATACGTCGATGACTTAAACGACCAGTTTGAATTGAACCTGCCTGAAGATGAAGATTACGATACCATCGGCGGCTTTGTCTTCTCGCAACTGGGCTATATTCCTAAAAGCGGGGAGGGCCTTAATTACGAAAATCTGAAATTTACCATCGTTTCCGCCGAGGCCAGAAGAATAAAACGCATCAAAATCCAGAAAGGCGTATCTCGTGAAGCGTGAAGCTTATCTCGAACAAAATACGCAATACGCAACACGACATACGCAATACGAGATATGTTGACAAAAGACCTCGCTATCTGCATACGTGCTACGGATTTTTCCGAAACATCCCAGATTGTAACTTTTTTTACGAGAGAAAACGGCAAAATCAGCGCAATCGCCAAAGGCGCAAAAAGGCCCAAATCGGCATTTGACGGCCCAATCGAGATATTTGCGCACGGAAAAATTGTCTTTTCCGACTCAAATAAAGAAAAACTCGCAACGCTGACCGAATTCCAGCAGCAGCCGGCCTTTATATATCTAAGCAGCAATCTTTTTGTCTTACATTGCTGTCTTTTTGCTGTGGAGCTTCTCAATAGTATGACAGGCGATTACGACCCTCATCCGGAACTTTTCGATAGCTTCCTGCGTTTCCTGCAAAATGTTGATGAACAACGAACAATGAACAATGAACAACGTGACATACTTTCATTTCTTATATTATTTCAATTGTCTTTGCTCAAAGAAGTCGGCCTGATACCGGTATTTGATGCCTGTGTGAATTGTAAGAGACGACAGACGACAGACGACAGACGACAGACGACAGAAGAAATTTATTTTAGCAGTTCCGCCAACGGTCTTATTTGTCGAGATTGTGAGGTAAGTTTCCCTGACAAAATTCGGCTATCTAAAAAGGCAGCAGGGTGCCTGGGTAATTTGAAATTGATTGCTGACGCAGACGAAAAAACGCTGAATGAAATCGAGAAGATTTTAATTGGCCACTTCACCGAGATTCTCCACCACCAGCCCAAAATGGCAAAATATATCCTGAAAAGCTAAGCGCTTCTTCATCACCCTTGAGCAAAAAGAGACTCATGACATTGTTTTCTAACTAAATGCTTAGGCTGGCTGTAATCGCACCGATATGGAGAAATTAGCTCAACAAGTCTTTAAGCGTTAGTTTAAGATTTTTCGTAATTGGATAGCTTTCTATTTTGTCAAGAATTTCTTTTTGGGATAAGCCTTTTTTATCTCGGAGTCCCTGTACTACGCCTTTGAATATTTTTTCAAATCCGTACTTAGCAAGCCCGTCTGAGATTAGTACAAGTAACAGTAAAAGAGCTATCCCACCAAGCATTCCAAGAGGACCTCCCAAAGTTGCCAATGCTGAAACAATTGCTGCACCACCTGCATAGCCACTTATTGCCACTGCTACTAACAAGACAAGTCCTGGTACTCCAAAGGCTACAATTTTTTCAACAATCCAGTCCAAAGACATCTTCATTTTTCCATCTTCCAATTATTGTATTGTTCAACATAACTTATATCTGATTAGCTTGCTTCATTATTTGCCCTTTCCAAAAGTTGCAATTGCGGCAATACCTAAAGGCACTGCGAAAATAAACCAAGTCCCCAAAGGACAACAAACGCTCATAGTTTGTGGAATTTGTGCAATTGCTCTCTTGTCGGGGTTCTGTATATAGCGTAGAGGCACACCATCATACGTTGGGGGTTTTGTAGAACCGACCATATACAACAATATGAGAACACATAAGATCGTCCACACAAACAACCAACATTGGAAGCCAAAACTTCTCTTTCCACAGTAATCTTTGTATCGTCCCAGCCAACTACGACGCCGTTCAGTCCATTGAGCTTTTCTACTTACTGTTTCTGTTGTGTTTTTGGCTGGTGTTATAGGCTCTTCTATCTTTTCATTAAGCTTTTCATAGCATCTTCCGCAAACTATATTTCCCTTATACACAAAGGCCTGTTCGAGTTTTCCTATCGCCCTGCCACAGTTTTTGCAGACTTCGTTTTCCATTTCACGGTTCATGAATTTACTACTTGTCTTGTTCAAAAAGCTTCGGCTGGTTGCTGGCGTTTTTCTTTTTGTGGTACTTTAGGCCTAAGTGTTCACAGGCGGATTTGGTGATTTCTCGGCCACGCTTGGTTCGGCGTAAAAAGCCAACCTGTAAAAGATACGGCTCAACCACGTCCTCCAGCGTGTCCCTTTCTTCGCCGAGCGTAGCAGCAATAGCGTCAACGCCGGCTGGGCCGCCATCATAGGTATTGACCAGTGCACGCAGAAAAGCCCTGTCCAGCTCGTCCAGGCCTAAACCATCAATCTGCTCCATCACGAGGGCGTTTTCGACAATTCCGGCACTGAGGATTCCTTTGCCTTTTACCTGTGCATAGTCACGGACTCTTTTTAATAATCGATTGGCCACTCGTGGTGTTCCACGGGACCGGCTCGCAATCAATTCGAGCGTCCCATCCTCGCATTGTAATTGCAATAGTCCTGCGGACCTTTCTAAAATCGCCGTCAGCTCTTTGGCGTTGTAAAAGTCAAGATGATACAACATTCCAAATCGGCCGCGAAGGGGAGCGCTCAATAATCCTGCCCGTGTCGTTGCGCCAACCAGGGTAAATCGCTTCAGCGGGAAATTTATCGTCTTTGCGTGCAGGCCGCTATCGACGGTGAAATCGACCCTGAACTCTTCCATCGCCGGGTAAATAAACTCTTCGACCGGCGTGCTGAGCCGATGCACCTCATCGATAAAAAGCACATCGCCGGTATTTATATTGCTCAAAAGGCCCATCACATCACCTTGCTTTGTCAAGGCCGGGCCGGATGAGCAGCGAATCCTGGCTCCCATTTCATTCGCTACGACATTAGCTAAAGTCGTCTTGCCAAGGCCAGGCGGGCCGTAAAATAAAATATGCTCCAATGGCTCGGACCTTTGCTTAGCTGCCTCTATCGCGATGGCAAGTTTCTCTTTGACGTTGCACTGACCTATACATTCATCCAAAAACTTCGGCCTAAGCGCAACGTTAAAACTTTCTTCCTGCTCGTTGAGAGACCGCCCGCTTATAACTCTGCCTATAGCCATAACATTAAAGCTAAAAACTCAAATCTAAAAGTTAAAAACCATAGCGTAGAACTGAAAAATAAACAAGTTTTGAATTTTGAATTATGGTTTTGACTTTCAAGTTTTACATTTTACGTTTTCAGACTTCTACTCCTTGTTTCAACCTGTACACCAGCGGCACAAGTGCCTCAGCCGATTTGATATCAGGGTGCCTTTGGCAGGCCAATCCGATAAGTTCCATTGATTCATTTCTTTTTTCGCCCCAGGCGATAAGAATCTCCAGAGCTTCTATCTGGAACGGCTTAAAAACGGCCTCTGCCCCGGCCCGGCTGGGTTCTGCCCCGAGCGCAAAATCGCCGAGTTTGCCCTTAAGTTCAGCGATGATTTGCTGAGCCAACCTTTTGCCCACTGACGGCAGCGATAACAATATTTTATCGTCGGCACTTTCTATCGCTGCTGCTATGTTGGCTATCGGGATGCTCAGCGACCGCAGGCCTTTTTTTATGCCCACACCTTTGACGCTGATAAATTTTCTGAAGAAATCTCTTTCGC
>CAZUPG010000057.1:0-8436 GCA_964622085.1 uncultured Pirellulales bacterium
CGAGACAAAAAAGAAATCTCTTTGGTAAGGGTATTCGATGGCCGGTTCGTTGGTTTTGGAGTATTAGCGATTATGGGCTTAGATCCTGGCGGATTATAGGCTGGTTTTTTGGATTGGCCTTGGGGTTTGCGATTATTTACCGAGTTTGGCCAAGGCTTGTTATGGTAAAAGACGGGGCTGACCATTTAAGAGACTTTATCCATGCCTTATATTTTTCGGTCGTGACGATGACAACCTTAGGATTTGGCGATATAGCAGCCAATCCTGACCGTCATTGTGGGCAAATACTTTTGATGGTACAGGTAATTTTAGGATATGTACTGTTAGGTGCGTTGGTAACACGGTTTGCGGTATTGTTTACGTCCGGTGGGCCGGCAGGAGAATTCGCAAAAGAGAAGAAGAAAGGCACAAAGGAAAAATAGATTCCTGCTTGCGCAGGAATGACAAAAAGAAGCGGGAATGACAAGCAGGAATAATGAATGACGAACGATGAAACAAAAACAAGCGACGAGTCACGCTTGTCCGCCGTAGCGTCAGCGAAGGCGGAAGCGACGGGCAACGAGACCGTTGCCCGGTGGCACTGGCACAGGCGGTTGTACAACTGGGTTGTTCACTGGGCTGATACCCGCTTCGGGATGTTAGCACTGATTCTGCTCGCAATCACCGAACCCATCTGTGTTCCCATTCCCGCCGATGTGCTGGTTATCGGCATGTGCTTAGGCAAGCCGAAGCGCTCGATAAGATACGGCCTGACCTGTGCATTTTTCTCCGTTCTTGGCGGCACAATTGCTTTTTCTCTTGGTCTGGCCATCGGTGGTGAAAGGGTTGTGAGCTTCTTTGAGCAGTTGAGCTTCGGGCCAATCCAATTGGGCGAGAAGGCACATCAGGCACTTGAGCTTTACCAGAGGTATGATTTTTGGGCGATAGCTATCTCGGCTCTGACGCCGGTGCCTTATATGCTCTTTAGCTGGCTGGGTGGTATGGCTGATGTCTCGATAAAAAAATTCGTAATTATTAGTGTAATATTTCGCACTATGCGATTTGGTGGTGAGGCGCTGCTTTTTTACTTCCTCGGTGAAAAAGCCCGTCGATTGATAGAAAAATATTTCAACATCGCAACTATTGTTGTTATCCTACTTCTTGCACTGCTTGTTTATATAATGAAAAAACTTAGCCATATATTTATGGGCTGAAAAGTGAACGACGCACAAAAACAAACACTTCTGAAGGTTGCCAGGGATACAGTTGAGGCAGTTATTAAAGGCAGGACAATGCCTGAACCGAAATCGGACGACCCTGAGCTAAATGCCCACTGCGGCTGTTTTGTAACATTGAAAAACCACGACAGATTGCGCGGTTGTATCGGGCAATTTACTTCTGAAAGCCCGTTGATTGAGCTGATAGCTGATATGGCCAAGGCCTCAGCTACCGGTGACCCGCGATTCTTTGCCGACCCGATATCGGCCGATGAATTAGAGCAGCTGGATATCGAGATATCCGTTCTTTCACCGCTGCAGCGCACTGATAACCCATTAAGTTTGCGTCCTGGGATTGACGGAATATATATTAAAAAGGGACATGCTTCAGGTTGTTTTCTGCCTCAGGTGGCCACCGAGACCGGCTGGAGCAAAGAGGAATTTCTTTCGTACTGCTGTGCACACAAGGCTGGCCTTGCTGCCGATGCGTGGAAGAGTCCGGATACGGAAGTCTATCTATTTACCGCTGAAGTCTTTGGCTCACCGTTTCGTGAAATAAAAGAAGATTAACCGCAGCGGCGCAAACCGGCGGTGAAACCGCTGGCTAAATATTTAGCCCCGCGCTTGTCCGCCGTCCTTTTGGCGGATTTTACGCGGGGTTCTCTGACAAAAAGGCAAACCGTGCTAAGAAATTCGGCGATAATCTGGATAATAGCCATTATTTGCCTGGCGGGTTGTTTTGAGACCGACAAAATCGAGCCCCCCCTGCCTCTTGCCAGAGGCAAGAAGGGGGGGCTCAATACGCCCGTCGGTATGGTCGAGTATCTGCAAAAGCAAAATCTGCCGGAACTGGAATCGGTTGAGGTTTGGGAGAATGAATATGGGCCGGCCTGTCCTGAGTGCAGTCGAAGGGGGCTAAAACTTACCACAACTCACTACGAAGTTCTCACAACGCTTTTAGAACCCCTGATGCTTCGGTCGGTGCCTGCCTTTGTAGAAGCTGCATATCACGGTTATAACAGTCAATTAGCTGAACCCATTGAAACGACAACTAAATTTACCACATACCTTTTTGCCAACCGTCAGCAGTGGGAAGATTTTACAAAGCCCTTCGCAGGTAAACATGCAGAACTATTTTGTAAAATTCAATCGGGCGCATATTATCTCAATGGTGCCTGCGTAACATATAATATCGGCATAGAGCGAACATTTACAGCTCTCGGACACGAGGGTTGGCATCAGTTTAACAGCCGGCTCTTTAAGTTTCGTCTGCCAAGCTGGCTTGACGAAGGTGTAGCAACGCTCTTTGAAGCACATAGAAGCGGGCAAGGGACATTCTACTTTAAGCCGGATGACAACGCATACCGATTAGAGGCGCTGAAAAAAACGCTATTAAAAAAGAAAATGATACCGCTGAGCCAATTGATAACAATAAATCCGAGCGAAGTTCTTGCTATGAATGAGAGTGAGGCGGTAACGGCCTTTTACTGCCAATCTTATGCGCTTGTGCGATTTCTGCGAGAAGCCAATTATGAGAAACGGCTGGCTAACTATCGGCGGTTGTTGTTGGATGGCCTAAGAGGAAATTGGCCGCTTGATGAAAAAACTAAAAGGGTCGCGATAGACAGAAACCTCCCACGAACTGTGGGCTGGAACCGAGCTGTTGGGCGGCTGTTGTTTGAGCGTTATATCGGTGAGGACATCGACCAAATAGAAAAAGAGTATCTACTTTTCTGCTGGAGAATTGTACGCAACACCACAATTAAGACCCAAGACTAAAGACTCAAGACTAAAGACCCAAACATTATGCCTGAACAACCCAAACGCCCTATCATTCTCGCTTCGGCTTCTCCGAAGCGAAGACAGTTATTGGCCGAGGCCGGTTATAAATTCGCAATAGTTTTTCCTAATATTGACGAGTCAGCTTTTTTAGCTGACAGTCCTATGGACTCCTTACGGAGAGTCAGCCCTTATGAATCCGACTTCGCTTATGCTACGACGGACAAGTATGCTAAACACCTGGCGTTGGCCAAGGCAAAAAGTGTTGCACAAAAGCACCCGGATTGCTTAGTCATTGGCGCAGATACCGTTGTAGATTTTAGCGGGGAAATTATCGGAAAGCCCAACGACGCCAAAGAAGCGGAAGAGATTACTCGGAAACTATTTAGTGCACCACATAAAGTAATAACTGCTATTGCGATTGTCAGATTAAGCGATAAAACCGAGCTCGTTGAAAGCGACAGTACAACTATCTATCCGAAAAAAATAACCGCTCAGCAAATTGCCGAACATATCAAAAGCGGCTCGTGGCGGGATAAGGCGGGCGCGTATGCAATAAAAGAAACAGATGATGAATTCATTGAAAGAATCGAAGGCAGTTTGACAAACGTAATGGGCCTGCCAATGGAACTGCTTCAGCGATTGCTTAAAAGATTTACGGATTGAGACTGCCGGGCCCGTTTGAAATTGGGTTTGTTTGGGTTTGTTTTGGCTTTGTTTGGCTTTGGGATTTTTAGGCCAAAAATCAAGGTCAGTTTCATAACTTCCTGCCTTAACAGTGCTTAAAATCCGCCTACGGCGGACAAGATTGGCTTTGGGATTTTTGGGCGAAAAATGAGGGTCAGATTCATAACTCCTTTCTATATCAGAGCTTAAAATCCGCCTACGGCGGACAAGATTGGGTTTGGGATTTTTGGGCCAAAAATAGGGGTTCGTTTTTATAATCCTTTGTTTTACAAGAACTTACAATCATCCGATTTTTATGAAAATTGGGTTTGTTTTGCATAATTTAGTTCATATTTTAATCACGGATTACGCGGATTATATGGATTACATGGATTTGTAAGTAAATCAGCCTCGGCAAAGCCATGAGTTCCTAAACGCTTGATATTAAACTCGGAATACATCACTAGTAAATCCTTAATATAAATGAACTTAGGGTTCATTTTATTGGTTACTGGTAACTGGTTTATTGGTTATACTGGAACTGCTGTTCCGTTGCGTGCGGGTCTCCGCGAACGTGTGCTGCCTGAGCACGTTTAGTATTATACCAAATAAAGGCTGTTTTTCAAGCAAAAAACGGCATTTTGGGGATTTTTTTATAAAAAACTTGCAACAGAAGAAGGCTAAAAGACTTAGGCCGGAGTTTTTTCTATCGGATTTTGGGGTGTGCGGGTTTTGAATTTGCGGGTAAAATGGGGTGGTTAAGTTTTGGGTAGTGATTTTTTTAGTGAAAGCGAAAAATGAAGATAGAATCACCCACGGATTTTTCATAACTGGAGAGATAGACTAAATGGCTAACGTAGAAAAAATGTCGCTTGATGAATTTGCGAAAGCTTTTGAAATACTCAAAGAAAAAGGATGGGTTCAGTCTGAACGTCGTGGTCCCACAGGTATTGGGCAAACACTCGAAAAACTGATGGGATTACCTGAAAATAATATCGCTTTGCCGGATTTGGGTGAAATAGAGTTGAAATCCCATCGGATTAATTCATCTTCGATGGTTACCCTTTTTACATTCAACCGAAAAGCTTGGAAGATGAATCCATTGGAAGCAATTAAAGCATATGGCACACCTGATAAGAATGGGCGACTTGGTCTTTATTTTACCATGTCGCGCACACCAAATAGCACAGGTTTATTCTTGCACATTGAACATGAGAGTATTTCTGTCAGGCATATATCAGGACGAATAATTGCAGAATGGCAGCTTAAAGCCCTTGCAGAAAAATTTATGAAAAAAATGCCTGCACTGATATTGGTAACTGCTTTTAGTGAGATGAGAGGTGATATTGAGTGGTTCAAATTTGAACGCGCACAGTTACTCATAGGTGCTTCACCTGATATTATTCGCAATCAGATACTTGCAGGAAACATACTTGTTGATTTACGTTTACATGATAAGGGAACACGTGCTCGCAATCATGGGACTGGCTTTCGTGCTTATGAAGATAAACTTCCTTTACTATTCGAAAATGTGAAGGAATTATAACTAATGTTGCATACATCTCAATCGACTCTCTTTACTGAAATTTCCTCTCGCACACTTATAACCAAACCTTTCAAGCAAAGCTGAGTTTGCACTTCGGGGAAGAAGTGATTTCGTGAATAAAGTGAGTATGCTCGGAGAAATTTTCCTTGCAGATTTTAATTCCCTCATCGCGGCGTTTAGGCTAGGTATATTATTCCCTCTATTCCAAGAAGATCCTCCAAAGTTTTTCCGATGCCTGTATTACCAGTGCGATGGGTTTTTACATATCCGGAATCTTTAATATACCTCAACTTAGTTATTATTTCTTGGTAAGTTATAATGGCCTCCAAAAATCCAGTATGTATTCAAAAGTAATCGTAAGAGTAATATAATTACTGGGCCAGCCGAAAATACCTACTTTATTCACAAGGTTTCTTTTGTCCCAGATTATTATATTTCTGAGCTCGTAGCCTACTTTTTCTAATGCCTCAATAATATAACTGTGTATAGGGTATCTATGATTATTTTCCCACAAATCATTAACGTTAATAACACAATGCGCTTTAGGTTTAAGAAGTGGTAATATTTCTTTATAGATCTCAGCTAGTGCCTCTGCATATTCTTTAGGTTTCATTGTTCCGAGATCCCGCGGGTTATTTGAGTACTGTAGATTTTTTTTGTAGTGCTTATCAACTCGGAGATTTCCACGAGTACTTTTATGTAACCTCTTTCGGTTTAGCATATTAGCGTAAGGAGGAGAAGTGACAGATAGAGAAACCGTGTTTTTCTTTACATATTTTGAAATGTTGAGAGCATCATCACAGATAGCGTACTGTTTAGTTTTGTCTCCAAAGTCCATCTCAAGTTGAGAAAGTCTTTCGTTGCTAAAATCAACATATTTTCTATTAAGGTCGAGTCCAATTGCGTTTCTGGCTGAATCTCTTGCCGCTATCAGTGTCGTACCAATACCCATAAAAGGGTCAAGTACAAGTTCTCCCCTGTGAGTAAAAAGTTCAATGCACCTCCTCGGTAAAGCTATTGGGAATACCGCAGGATGAATGTCTTTATTTCTGATATCTCTTTTCTCATAGTACAATTCCCAAATGGCTACCTGGTTACGTACCCAGTTTTTAGCAGTAAGACAGTTAATATGGTTTTTGGGACAATTACAGGTACGGGTGTAACCAATATCGAGAAGTTTTTCGAGGGTTTTAGGTGCAGCATAAAACTCTGTAGACGTCTTGCTTTTAGTAGTTTTATAGTCTGTTTCAACTAATTGGGGATGGTTATTATTAGGGCTGACATTGTATGTTCTTTCCTCAATGCGGTTAATCGTAACTGTATCACCAGGATTGAGTCTGTGGCAGCGTATAAATTTCTCCACCCAAGTTCTTTCTCTGAAAAACCATCTCGGTTTGCCTGTCGTTTTGTCTGTGGGAATGTCCGTTTTGATTGGCTTGGGGAGGCCATCGGCTTTAATTGTGATTTGAGTACCGGCGTTAGCTTTAGTAGAACCGCCAAGGATGCCTGGAGGGAAAAAGTCAAGACCGCAAGCTTTAAGGTTGAGTTTCCTATTTTTTATATCAGCCAATGTTAGTTGGATTGTTCGTGATTCCATTCCGGGCAATACTCCTTGTATCATTTCAAGTATAAATACATAATAGGCGTGAGAGGATTAAAAGTCAAGATTCAAGGAAGGCGATAAAACAGAAAATAGGTTAAAGAGGAGTAAATAAATGGCAATACGGTTAGTTAGAGCGGGTGCGAGAGGCCAACGGCAAGCAGCTTTTAGATGACAAGATATGCAAATCAAAATCTGCGTAAAAACGAAATCCTCGACGGTGCCCTTCGACTTGGTTCGACCTTGCTCACCACAGGCCGCTCAGGACAGGCCGAGGGCTAACAAATTCCTAAAATACCCCTGCCGCAAGCAGCAGAGCTAATCGAGTAGTCATGCCGACTACTGCTAAACAATATTGAGAGATGGTGGGGCAAGCCCCACCCTACATATAAGACTACCAAAGAAAGTGGCAGGAATAGTGTCGGTAGAACAGGCCTATCGAACGCATAGCGATTATGGCAACAACCTGAACAGCGAGATTTAGTGCCAAATTCTTCGCCGTTGTAGCTAAGCCGGCATCAGAGTATTGAGCGGTGTGCATTTCAAGAATCGCAAAGGCCGCCAGTAGAAATACCACAACAAGATACGGAATAAATGCCTTGCGTACGGGGATTAAAAAATAATCTGGCCTTAATAGAGTGATGTCCTTGCCTACCGCCATTGTCAGTATTACCATTGGAAACAGAAACAGCCCAAAGGTAAAAAGTCCTTGTAAAAGTAGATAATAGCCGGTATGCCCTTGCCACATATCCTCGTATGTAATGCCATAATCGGCCAGCAGCATCAGCGCAATAATAAAGGGGAGCTGCACAACCATCATCGTGAAGAAGAAAGTCAGAAACGGCTTGATAACATACCATAAAAAGGTGATGCTCGTTCCGAGGTAGATTTCCGGCAATTCGTCTATCTCAAAGGCCGTCTCGTAAATAATGTTGAGGTAAAATCCCAACAGCCAGCCCCAGACAATAACAAACGAGATATAGTTCAGACAACAGAACCCTCTGGCGAGAAAGAATTTAAAGCACACTGCTGCTGCGACAAACGCCAGCGAAGCTGCATTTTCCGGGTCAACGAACAACTTCCAGCTATCAATAAACACCGCACGGTAAAAGCCGGCAAGCGGCTCGCCCTTTTCGATTTTTGGCTCGACTTTTTGCGGTTTTTCGTCGTCTTTGGAAGGAATTATAAAAAGCTGCCCGCAATTTAAGCATCGGGCACGTTTGCCACAGTGTCTATCGTGAAAGGCAATTAGCGCATCGCAGTTGGGGCAGTTGAACCGGATTGACATACTTTAATCCATTAAAGCCGCTTCATAGCGTCGGTGAAGCTGGTAAGACTGTTGGCCCATTTTTTAGCTTCAAGCAGGTCAACCTTGTCTTCTCTTACCAGCTTTGCCAGATGACTTTCCATCGTTATCATTTTTTCACCGGGCTTATTTTTGGTTTTTGTTTGAAGTTGAGAATACAGTTGCTCTACCTTGCCGGTGCGTATCAGATTAGCGCAGGCGTAGTTATTATTAAGTATTTCCATTGCCACAATCCTGCCTTTGCCGTCTTTTTTGGGTACAAGTTTCTGGCAGATGATATAGGCCAGCCCGAGCGAGAGCTGGTTTTGCACTTCCTGCTGTCGGCCGGATGGGAAATAATCCA
>CAZUPG010000058.1:0-8311 GCA_964622085.1 uncultured Pirellulales bacterium
ATGTCAGCCGGCCATCCCGGAACATACCTGGAGACTCTGAAAAAATTCGGCCAGGATTTATCTCCGAGGATGGTTGTTTGTCTGCTTTATGAAGGAAATGACTTTCGAGATTCCAACTTCGAGCGGGAAGATACCTTGGGACGGCGGCTTAGCAGCTATTTTAGATGTTCGCCCATTCGTCGAGCTTTAGAAAATCTTTTGATTCGTTATTTTGGCTCAGCACGAACAAATAATCCAGCCAGCACCGGACTCGTCAAGGCAGAGCCTGCCGGAGCCGGACAAGGTGGTGACGATGCGATGGTTCCCAACGGCCCATCTAATCCGAACGGAGCTCTTTCCTGGCTGCCCGTGGCTATACCGGATTGCCCTGACGCCAAATACTACACCTTCAAAGTCAAGAGACTATTGGCTCATTATGAAAGCAAAGACACTTTTTTGCAATCGAAGGGCTGCCGGAAAACCTTCGAGGCGCTTCGGCAGATAAAAAAAATATGTGATGAAAAAAATATACGCTTTATAATAGTTTACGCTCCGGACAAACCACATACATTATTACCGCTTATTAAGGATAAAGTCACCGCTGAGCAGCTGCACGCATTTATGGCATTAAAGAAAAGAAATCTTCCTCCCGCTGGTGAATTGATGGACGAAGTTTTTGCCCGCATACAGGTCAAGGAATCCGAAATCGAAGAGTTCTGCCGGCAGCAATCCATTGAGTTTGTCAGTCTTACCAAACCATTACGTCAGAAGATACTTCAGGGGCAGCAGGCCTACTTTACGTACGACCAGCATTGGACACCAATTGGCCATGAAGTTACCGCAGACACTTTATATCGTTACATACGAGATAATGCGGAAAAATAAAGATATTGAAATTCTTTTTTTTGAAATTTATCCGCCTCCGGCGGATTTGTCTTGCAGTTTTCGATGCAAAGGCCAGAATAATTAGCATCATAGTATTGTCATTCTGAGGCAAAGCCGAAGAATCTCAACTATTCTAAATCCAGATCCTTCGCTAGCGCTCAGGATGACCAAAAAGAAAGGATACTAAATGGAAGCTCAAAAGGTTTTAGAGCAGGTAAAACAAGACAATATAAAATTCATTACCCTGCAATTTACCGATTTACTTGGCGTCATAAAAGAGGTCATTATACCGGTTGAGCAATTGCAAGACGCTTTAACCGATGGGGTCTGGTTTGACGGCTCTTCAATCGAGGGATTTGCGAGGATACAGGAAAGCGATTTGTTTCTAAAGCCCGATACTGCAACTTACGCCGTTGTACCCTGGCTTGCACAGGATGGCGTCACTGCCAGATTTATATGTGATATCTACAGCGCGGACGGCAAACCTTTCGAAGGTGACCCAAGATTCATTCTCAGGCAGGCAGCCGCTGAAGCGGCAAAGCAAGGCTTCGAATATAACGTTGGGCCGGAGCCGGAATTCTATCTATTCAAAGTTGATAGTGATAAAAGAACTACACCCCTGGATTACGGCAGTTACTTTGACCTTTCCTCCCACGAAGGATACAAAGTCATAAAAAAGATAGTAGCGGCACTTGAGAACTTTGCTATCAAGGTCGAGGCATCTCATCACGAGGTTGGTCTTGGCCAGTACGAAATAGACTTCCGTTATGGTAACTGTTTGGACATAGCTGACAAGGTACTAACGCTGAAATATTGTGCGAAGAAAATCGCACAAATGCACAATTTTCACGCTACCTTTATGGCAAAGCCGGAGATGGACAAATCCGGCTCAGGAATGCACATCCATCAGAGTTTATTTGACATCAAAGCAAAAACAAATGCTTTTTACGACAAAGACCATAAATACAATTTGTCGAAAATTGCCTTTAATTTTATAGCCGGCCAGATAAAGCATATTGACGCAATGTGTGCGGTTCTTTGTCCGACGGTAAATTCTTATAAAAGATTGGTCTCCGGATTTGAGGCGCCCGTTTATGTTACCTGGGCCTCGATGAATCGCTCAGCGCTCCTGCGTGTGCCCAAATGGTTCAAAGCTAAGCAGGAAGCTGCACGAATCGAGCTGCGATGTCCGGACCCGACCTGCAATCCGTATCTTGCCTTTGCCGTTATGTTAAGAGCAGGCCTGGATGGAATTAAAAATAATTTGCAGCCACCTGAGCCGGTCGAAGAAAATATCTACGAGCTTGATAGGGAAAGCTTAGTCAGGAAAAACATCGAACTTTTGCCTACATCGCTTGCCGAGGCTTTGGGCGCACTGAAAAAAGACAGAGTCCTGCAGGAAACTCTCGGTAAGCATTTATTTGAAAGATACATAGACGTAAAGACAAAAGAGTGGGACGAGTTCAAAAAGCAGGTAACCAACTGGGAAATTCAAACTTATTTGGATACTTTCTAAACCATCAAGTAGGGTGTGCTATGCACACCATAATTCTCCAGCATGAGACTTTTATAGATTTACGGCAATTCCACGGCCTCTCAGATATTCTTTCATTTGTCTTATAGTGTAATTTCCGAAGTGCGTGATTGAGGCCATCAGCACCGCATCTGCGCCTCCGTCAATGATTGCATCGTATAGGTGCTCGAGTTTTCCTGCTCCGCCGGATGCGATTACCGGGATATTGACCGCATCGGTTACTGCTTTATTCAGTTCGTTATCATAGCCGGCCTTAGTACCATCAGCGTCCATACTGGTTAATAGTATCTCTCCTGCACCTAACTTTTCGGCCTTGACCGCCCATTCGACAGCATCAATATCAGTTGGCTCTGTTCCTGCTTTTACACAAACCTGCCATTTACCAGCTTTTGTTTTTGACCGGCGGGCATCGATGGCAAGGACAACGCACTGACTGCCGAAACGCTGGGCTGCTTCTGTAAGAATATCGGGATTTTCAACGGCAGCGGTATTTACCGACACCTTTTCAGCCCCGCTTCGCAGAAGCTCGTCGATTTGCTCGACTGTTTGTATCCCTCCTCCTACAGTGAACGGGATAAAGACATTTTCCGCAACCTTTTCAACGAGCTCAACGAGGGTTTTTCGGAAACGAATGGTAGCGGTGATATCCAGAAATACAAGTTCATCGGCACCTTCGTCGCTGTATCTTGCTCCTAATTCTACAGGGTCGCCGGCATCACGAAGGTTGAGAAAATGAACGCCCTTAACCACGCGGTTATCCTTTACATCAAGACAAGGTATAATTCTCTTCGTCAGCATTTTTTAATTTTCTTTTTTTCTTTTATATAATCCGTGCAATCTGTGTAATCTGTGGTTAATCCTTCCTTTCACAAATTTCAGCAAAATTCTGCAGAACCTTCAAGCCGGTTTTACCACTCTTTTCAGGATGAAACTGTGTGCCGTATATGTTATTCTTCTGTACCGCTACCGGCATATCAAAATCATAGTCGGCATAGGCGATTCTGGCCTTGCTGTCAGCAACATCAGCATAGAAAGAGTGTGCGAAATAAAAATGTTTTTCTTTTTCCAGTCCGGCAAATAAATCCATATCTTCCGGCAGTTTCACCAGATTCCAGCCCATATGCGGTATTACTCTACCAGATGGAATCGGGACAACGCTGCCCTCAACTAAACCAAGACCTTTGTGCTGGCCATATTCGCTGCTTCGGTCAAAAAGCATCTGATAACCGACACAAATACCCAAAAGCGGTTTGCCCGCGAGGGCAACATTTTCTATTAGCTTGGCGAGGGTTCCCAGGGCACTGACTGCATAGCCAAAAGCCGCAACGCCGGGTAGAACAAGACCCGCAGCACCCTCAATTACTGCAGGTTCACGGCTGAGCTCGACCTCACAGCCGATATGCCGAAATGCGTTGCATACGCTCTTAACGTTACCAACGTTATAATCGATAACAGCTATCATAATTTCTTATTGACTATTGACTATTTATAATGATAGTGTTTAACCACAACTGAACAAAGATAGTAAATAATGGATAGGAAATAGTAAACAGCAAACTTATAGTGAGGGCTTCGACTGAGCTCAGCCGAATGTCCTTGCCATCCTTGGGACTCCTTACGGAGAATCTATGTGTGGAATAGTTGCCTATCTTGGTAAAAAAGTAGCACAGCCAATCCTTATAGAGGGATTGAAGCGTCTGGAGTATCGGGGTTATGATTCAGCCGGTCTTGCCCTGCTCAGCAGCGGTGCGATAAAAATCAAAAAAACCAGTGGCAGAATAAGTGCCCTGGAAGAAATTTTAGACCCACCTAATGTTGCTGAAACATTCGGAATTGGCCATACACGCTGGGCGACGCACGGAGAGCCCAATACCATCAATGCACATCCACACCTGGACTACACGGGCAAAATTGCTGTTGTTCATAATGGTATTATCGAAAATTACGGCACTCTGAAAACCTGGTTGCAGAATGAAGGAGCCAATTTTGCAAGCGAAACCGACACGGAAGTGATATCAAATCTAATTGGTTATTTTTATACCAGAGCCGACCAGGGCGAAATACAGCTTGGCGGACAAAATAAATTCGAATGGGCGGTTCAGAGGGCCCTTCGGGAGTTGCACGGTACTTTTGGCCTGGCAATTGTCTGTTCGGATTTTCCCGATATGCTCATTGGTGCCAAAAAGGGCAGCCCTTTGATTTTAGGCGTCGGTGATGATGAGTATATACTGGCCTCGGATGCCGCTGCAATTGTTGAGCATACCACACAGGCAATATACCTCGCCGACAACGAGATGGTTATCGTTGGCCCGGAAGGATTCCATACCAAAACGATTGACAATATCACCATCGCAAAAGACCTGCAGCAAATCGAATTTTCCCTCGAGCAAATCGAGTTGGGCAGCTTCAAGCATCATATGCTCAAGGAGATTTTCGAGCAGCCGCAGGCCCTCAGCACTTGTATGGGTGGCAGAATCGACCGCCAGAACAACAGAATCAAACTTGGCGGCATAGCTTCGTATCTGCGGGATTTAACCCATACAAAGCGGCTCATCATGACCGCCTGTGGGACGGCATTTCACGCCGGGTTGGTTGGTGAATTTTTGTTTGAGCAGTTAGCACGCATTACTACAGAGACCGAATACGCCAGCGAATTTAGATATCGCAATCCCATCATCGAGGAAGGGACAGTTGTCATAGCGATAAGTCAATCGGGAGAAACCCTCGACACTCTCGCAGCCGTTGAAGAAGCCAAGGAGCGAGGCGCTACTGTGCTTGGCATTGTCAACGTTGTTGGCTCTTCCGTAGCAAGGGCCACCGATGCAGGCGTATATCTGCACGTTGGGCCGGAAATAGGCGTTGCCAGCACAAAGGCCTTTACCGCCCAGGTTGCGGTCTTGACAATGCTGGCCGTTGAATTAGGCAGAAGAAAACACATCAGCAGCACCGAGGCAAACAGATACATCGATGAGCTTTCCCAGATACCGGATAAGATAAACCGGATACTCCAGCAGTCCGACCATATTAAAGAAATTGCATCAGCAAATATCGACAGGGACAATTGGCTTTTCCTGGGCAGGGGCTTTAATTATCCTGTCGCTCTCGAAGGGGCTTTGAAGCTGAAGGAAATTAGTTATATCCACGCCGAAGGTCTGCCTGCTGCTGAGATGAAGCACGGCCCGATTGCTTTGATTAGTGACGGTATGCCCGCGGTTTTCGTCGCCACTGCCGGGCCGCAGTATGACAAAATTATGGGTAATATTGAGGAGGTCAGGGCACGCGGAGGAAAAATTATCGTCGTTGCCACCGAAGGTGACGATAACATCAAAGAGCACACCGACCATTTAATTGCCATCCCGGATGCTTCGGAGCTTATCCAGCCAATGCTGACGGTTGTGCCGCTGCAGCTTTTGGCTTATCACGCTGCTGTGCTTCGTGGCCACGATGTTGACAAACCTCGAAACCTCGCAAAAAGTGTTACAGTCGAATAGCAGATAAGCAATTCTAAACCTGTCCTGAGCGGAGCCGAAGGGAGCATAGTCGAAGGAGCGAAGCAATCTATATTTAGCCCCCAGTTTTATTGGGGGTTGTTTAGCCGCTTCTGCTGTCAATTAAGCGATTCCCAGGACATCGGCCATTGAATATAAAGCCGGTTTTTTCCCGACCAGCCATTTTGCCACCTGTAACGCTCCGCGGGCAAAAGTATCCCTGCTGTGAGCGGTATGAGTTAGCGTAAGCGTCTCGCCTAATGTGCTGAAGATTACCGAATGAATGCCTGTGATATCGCCTGCCCGGACGGAGTGAATACCAATGGTGCCTTTCTGTCTGAGCGTATCTCTGCCGCTTCTGCCATAGGTTAAGGAGCCCGGCCAATCCCTGCCGGTTGCAGAGTGAATCTTTTCAGCTAACGTCAAAGCTGTACCGCTGGGTGCATCTTTTTTGAAGCGGTGGTGCTGCTCGATTATCTCGATATCGTATTCTTCGCCGAGCATCTGCGCAACTTTGCCGACCAGGTTAAATAACACGTTCATCGCCACGCTCATATTAGTTGCGTAGAGAATGGGGATTTTTTTGGAAGCGGTCTTGATTTTCTCATGCTGTTCATCGCTTAAGCCCGTAGTACCTAATACCAAAGCAACGTCATTTTCCAAACAGTAATCAACGGTTCTAACTGCTGCTACAGGTATCGAGAAGTCAATTACCACATCCGCATCGGCCGGGTAGGGATAGATATGGCCCAATTCAACATTTATCGGTTCTATTCCTACCAGAACGCTGGCGTCCTTGCCTATATCAGGATGGTCTTGCCTTTCCACCGCCCCGACAATATCGAAATCGCCGGACTCTATGGCCAGTGAGACGATACGTTTGCCCATTCGACCGGCTGCACCGATAACTACAAGTTTAGGTCTCATTTTATATCTCTATCAATTTTTTGCCACTAAGCCTGTCCTGAGCGAAGCCGAAGGGACACAAAGGCACTGATTTTTTTAACTTTTAATTTCTTTGTGTCTTCGTGACTTTGTGGCTAATTTTCTATTTCTTAATCAAACAGCCGATTAAAATCTAACCGCCCGAACAGATATTTACAAGCATTATTTGTTTGATTTTTGGGCAGGCTGAAAATAAGATATTGTGAGTTTTATTGACCGAAAGCTCTAATTTTTGAAAAGTGTGGCATAATCTTTATTATTGGGCTGGCGGTGAGGAAGTTTTTGCATATAGATGTTTAGTTTATAAATGAAAAGGGGTTCAAAATTGAAGCGTATAATGAATTGGCAGGTTCTTTTGGGTTTGTTTTTGATTGTATTATCCGTGGTTGTTTATTACATGCACTATTTGATTTTCCGTGATATACATCATATCTTTTTATATCTTATAGGAGATATTGCTTTTGTTTTCATTGAAGTTTTACTCGTAACTCTTGTTTTGCATCAGCTGCTGCATTATAGGGAAAAGAAAGCAATGCTAAACAAGCTAAATATGGTAATAGGGGCGTTTTTTAGTGAAGTAGGCACCGAATTGCTTAAGACTTTTTCCCTTTTTGACAAAGAAGCTTTTAAAATTACACAAAAATTAGTTGTAACAAACGCATGGTCCGAAAAGGATTTTTCTGAAATATTAAAAAATATCAAAGACCATAGCTATAACATTGATAGCAAAAGAGGAAACTTGGAGGATGTTAAGAGCTTTTTGAAAGAAAAAAGGCAGTTTCTTCTCAATCTTTTGGAAAATCCGAATCTATTAGAGCACAAGTCATTTACAAGTTTACTCTGGGCTGTATTCCATTTGACGGAGGAGCTTATTCACAGACGAAAATTAACAGAGCTGCCGGACAGCGATTATAATCACCTTGCAGGCGATATTAAGAGAGTATATCATTTGTTAATTGCAGAATGGTTGAATTATATGAAGCATCTAAAACGGGATTATCCGTATCTTTTTTCATTAGCAATGAGGACGAATCCTTTTGATGCGAACGCAGTTATAGAGGTTAGATAGTTATGAAAGGAGAATAGTTATGCCGGATTTTGGAACACCTTTTTCAGGATTGGCAAAGGACAGAAAGTTGACCAAAGAGGAGCTAATTCGTGCAATTCGTTTTATGGTCGCTGCAGAATACGAGGCCGTTCAGCTATACATGCAGCTTGCCGAATCTACCGACGACAAGCTTGCCAAAGATGTATTGGTTGATATTGCTGATGAGGAGCGCGTTCACGCCGGCGAATTCCTTCGCCTCTTGAAGCACCTCGCACCGGACGAGCAGAAATTTTATGATGAGGGCTCCGAAGAGGTCCAGGAAATGATAGACAAACTCAAAAAGAGCTAAACGAGATACGAGGCACGAGTCACAAGCGACGAGCGACGAATCAAAAGGGTGAGAGACGGGATTTGAACCCGCGACCCCCGGAA
>CAZUPG010000059.1:0-8029 GCA_964622085.1 uncultured Pirellulales bacterium
CAGATGCTTCGCCTTTCGGCTCAGCATGACAATAAAAATCGGTCAGTTTGAGTAATTAACCTTTTCAATTTTCTTTTAGTGAGTTGATAAGCTCGATTGTTTTATTAGCTGCTTTTTCAATCGGGATTGTTTGACTTTTTAATTCTGTGCGGAGCTTGATTTCGACGTTTCCATCGGCGACGGATTTTCTGCCGACGGTAACTCTTACAGGTATGCCGATGAGGTCGGCGTCTTTGAACTTTACTCCGCCGCGCTGGTCGCGGTCATCGAGCAGTACGTCAATATTGGAATTGAGCAGTTTCTTATAGATATCTTCTGCGACACCAGCGACCTCAGGGTCATCCTGATTCACACAGGTTATTATAACCTCAAATGGAGCGATGGAGATTGGCCAGATGATGCCGTTTTTGTCGTTGCTGATTTCAATGGCGGCGGCGAGAATACGGTTTATGCCGATGCCGTAGCAGCCCATAATGCAGGGCTTTTCGTGGCCGTTCTCATCGAGGAATTTTGCGCCGAGCTTTTCAGAGTATTTTGTTCCGAGCTTGAAGACCTGGCCGACCTCGATACCCTTTTTGAACAACAGCTTTTTGCCGTTGTATGTGTCGCCTTCAACGGCATAGCGAATATCGGCAATGTTAATATTATCGCCTTCGAGTGGGAAATCTCTGCCGGGGACGACATTTTTTACATGGTAATCTGTCTTATTAGCGCCGGTAACACCAGCGGCCATTGCGGCAACAGCATAGTCGATAATCATTCTTGAGACTTTATCTGCTATTGTCATCGGTCCGGCAAAGCCGACCTTGGCGCCAGTTACTTTTTCGATAGTAGCTTCATTGGCCAATTCTATGTGTTTGCCGCCTAAGACCTGAGTGAGCTTTTCAGGATTAACGTCGTGGTCACCCCTGACCAAAGCGACAATTGTATCATTTTGGGCGGTATAGATTAGAGTTTTTACCATATCCTTCGGCTTTGTTTTGAGGAAAGCGCAGACAGCTTCGATGGAGCCAATATTTGGAGTATGAACTTCTTCTGCCTTCTGTCTTCCGTCTTCTGTTTTCTGTTTTGGAAGTGGGTCAACGGCGGCTCTTTCGAGATTTGCGGCGTAAGAACCGTCTTCGGTATAAACGATTGTGTCTTCGCCGGATTCGCAGGGGACGGTGAACTGGTGCGAGTTAGAGCCGCCCATTTCGCCGACCTCGGCCTCGACGATGACATATTCGAGGCCACAGCGTTTGAAGATATGACAATAGGTATCGTACATTACCTTATAGGTTCCATCGAGGCATTTTGGGTCGGCGTGGAAGCTGTAGGCGTCTTTCATTATAAACTCTCGGGAGCGAATCGGTCCAAATCGCGGGCGGAACTCATCGCGAAACTTGGGGCTTATCTGATAAAGATTGACGGGCAATTGTTTGTAAGATTTTATCTCGCCGGCAACGAGGTAGGTTACGACCTCTTCTGCGGTAGGGCCGAGGACGTTCTCTCTGCCGTGGCGGTCAGTGAGCCGGCACATCGTTTCGCCATAATCAACATCGCGGCCTGTTTTCTGCCATAGCTCTATTGGCTGAAGGGCGGGCATAAGGATTTCCTGGGCGCCGGCTTTGTTCATCTCGTCGCGGACGATTTCGATGACCTTTAGCAGACTGCGCCAGCCGAGGGGCAGGTATGTGTACGTACCGCTGGCGACTTTCCGCATCAATCCAGCTCGAACCATAAGTTTATGGCTGATTGTCTCGGCGTCGGAGGGAACTTCCTTGACCGTTGGTATAAACATTCGGCTGTATCTCATTGTTTCGTACCTCGTATTTTGTATTTCGTAGCACGTTTATAGCCCAAAATGTGCAGGGTTGCAAGCTTATATTTGGTACTGGAATATGCTGTTCGGTACAAGGCCCCGGCTTTTTTTATTGATAATTTTCTATTGATAGTTGATAATTGAGATTGCTTCGCTTCCTCCTTCGCCAAGGCTACGGAGGACAGGTCGCTCGCAATGACAAAATGGTTGGGGGATCAATTTTACGGAGTAAGTAATGGCACATAAATTTATCACTGAAATAGAACCAGGGGAAACAATCGACGATATTTATTTAGTCAGGGAGCCGATTCTCAGGAGCACAGCGCGAGGTGATTTATATATAGCAATGTTCCTCTCGGACCGGACGGGTCAGCTGAACGGGCGGATGTGGCAGGCGACAGAGGCAATATATAAGGCGTTGCCGAAACCCGGCTTTATCCACATGCAGGGAAGAAGCGAGCTTTATCAGAATAACCTGCAGATCATTATCAATAACATCAGCGTCGTTGATGCAAAGAAGGTCTGCCTCGAGGATTTTCTGGCACGAACGGACAAAGACACGAAAAAGCTGTTTGAGGAGGTGAAGGAGATTGTAGGACGTATCAAGAATCCACAGTTGAAAGCGCTGATAGATGAGTTTTTAGCAGATAATGAGCTGATGGAGAAATTCTGCAATGTTCCTGGTGGGGTAAAGCTGCATCATAATTATCTCGGCGGACTGTTAGAGCATACACATAATATGCTGCGAGTGGCTGTTGCAATACTGCCGTTATATCCAAAGGTGCAGGCGGATTTGGTTTTAGCTGGGATTTTTCTCCACGATATCGGCAAAACCGAGGAGCTTTCATACGATATGGCCTTTTCATATACTGATTCCGGGCAGCTAATCGGGCATATTGTCAAGAGTTTTTTGATGATAAATCAGAAGGCGGATGCACTGGTGGCGAAGCGTGCGCCTATCGATAAGACGATAATGGATTCGCTGGAACATATTGTTCTTTCGCACCACGGTGAATATGAGTTCGGCTCGCCGAAGCTGCCGGCGACACCTGAGGCGTTTATGGTTTATTATATCGACGATATGGACGCTAAAGTAAGCCAGGTAATGTCGGCGATTGAAAACGAGCCGAGCGATTCGGATTGGACACCGTGGAAAAGGGCTTTGCAAACCCGGCTTTATAGAAAGCGTATAAAATAAAAAAGTAAACCCCGTTAGAAAAATTATCTCTAACGGGGCAATCCTTCGCTATGCGTTTTTTGTCCCGCCAAACGACCGGAGCTTTCTTTTTTACAGGATAAAAGCCATAGAGAACTTCGCCTCAGATCCTGTCCTGCCTGCCCTGCGAAGCCCTGCCTGTACTGAGCGAAGTCGAAGTGCCGAAGGGATGACAAGCAATGGGTCAGTTTTATCCACCATGCGTCTGGCGGATTGAGTAAGGTTTAGAAATGGTTCCGGCCGGGCTACCCCTCCGGCAGTTTAGCCCGGCCGGTTTTTTCTGGCTTTACTATTGGGCTGGCGATACTCGCCATATCTGGGGTAGATAATTGGTTATCTCGCACCAATTAGCCATTTTTTTATAGGCAATGTGACATATGTATGTCACAGCTTGCGAAAAAAATCCTGAAAGCTGGTGGGAATCATGCGGTTCTTTAAGTTTTGGTGGGCTGAAGCCTACCCTACATTCTCGGTGTAGGCACCGCTCTGGGCACAGAAGCAACAGAGGCGCCGAGCCGTAGCTGGGAACGAGCAGCGCCCTTCGATTTTACTCAGGACGCCCTGAGCGAAGTCGAATTGGCGCAAGCGTAAGCGTTTAACGCAACTGCTGGCTGTCCTCCATAAACCACGTTGGATTTATAGCTGTGAATCCCACGTGGTTCACAGCTGTTTTATGAGTTCTGTCTTTAGATGCTTTGTGAGGTGTCTCGGTTAAGAACGATGCCGGAAAATCGCCAGATTTTCTCGAATTGTTCGTGGGACATATTCAGTTTACCGAAAACAGGGTCGGCGATGACGACCATCTGGTCTGATACATCGAGTACGGCAACACAATGGTCTGACAAAAAAGCATCTTTTATGACAGCTAAGGTAATCCCTCGGCCCTTTAGCTGGGTAATCGAATCGAAGTGTCGATACTGGCATTTCAGGCCTTTATGGGCATAGCGATTTTGAAGGGCGGTGTAAAGACATCGGGGAAGGGTACCAATGATGGGACTTGTGCGCGCAAGTACGGCTATTTCACCTTCTTGAGCGTGAAAGCCAAGTTTTCTTAGAGCAGTTACCGCCGCCGCAGGGCCACAAGTGTAGTATCTGCTCTGAAAGCAAATACCGTTTGAATCAATGGTAGTCTTAAGATTTGACAAATCATCTTTGAGCAAGGCAGGTGCAATAAAAGGTGAAATTGAAGAGTGCATAACAAACGCAACCATTAAGACACAAACTATGAACCTCTCGAATTTGTGAGGCAGATGTGGCAGTGCTGAGGTCAGCCCCATAGTGATAGCCAGGGTTAAAATGATAAATCTGAATTGTCCAGTCGCAAGCCAGGAGAAGGGCGGCAAAAAGCTCAGTATGCTGATGTATCTGGTTGTTACTAATATCACGACAAAGAAAAACGAGAGAAGGTATCCGATTAACCAGTAGGGTTTTTGAAGGCGTGAGAAAGCCCTACCGAGAATGATTCCTGAGATGGTGACCAGTATCACACATAAAGCTTCGAGCCAAAGCTCCATCTTTTCCCTTTTTATCCAAATCCTTTTAGGGGAACTCGATATGAAGATATTTGACAAGGTTACCCTTACTTCTCCAATCTGCGGCCGATAATATAAAGCGTTACGACTAAAAAGTCAAGAAAATTATTAAAAAAAATAAATCGTGCAAAGGATTTTCTAACCCTGACGTAAATGGAGCGTATTGAATGAGTTGCATTCCTGATATAGGGGAACTTGCTGAATTTGCACTCTGATAACCTATTAAAATTTCTATCGTCTTACATTTTTTACTTGATTTTACTACTATAAGGTAGCATACTTCAACGCCAATCTATGACAGGCTCAGAGTGGTGACGAGAATATCCTTACCTTTAATTTAGGCTTTCCCTCAGAGACTGTCCTAATGAGGGGTTTGTGTGCGCTGATTGCGTGTACAAAGAAACACATTGTAAGGATGACTTGCGGCAATGGCTGCACGAGAAGTTATATAACGTACAAACACTTTGGGTTATTTTTGGAGGGCTTGGATTATGGGGGGAGAAAGGGAAAATTGCTGACTGCTGACTATTTATATTGTTGTAGGCTGTCTTGTGGCAGCCAGACCGCTGATTTAACGCTAACTTAAAGCAAAATTGAAGGGGAAAAAGATGAAGAAACGAACGACAAAAATAGTTTTGACTGTGCTCCTGGCAATAATTCTGCTATGCGTGTTTGCGGAAATATCTGAAGCTGCCCGATGGAAATACCATGCACGGCGTAACGGCTGGATAGTCGTGTTCGGAACGCGAAACTGCCGTATTGTCACCAGGCCGCTACGTATCCAGCGTGTTTACAAGCGGGGCTATTATAGTGGATGGATGCCCTGGTGGTGCAACGACTGGATGGTCTGGCACGTCTCGTGGCGATGGCCCTGGTTCCGACCGCGCATCACACGAACCAAATATATACCGAGGCCTTGTCCCAGGTCTTGCTGGCGGAAGCGCTGGGTGATGGCACCGGTCCACGACTGGTTAGAGGACTATATGCCCTACAAATACGACAAGCTGGAAGTCACCGTACCCAGTTTCGGTTATCACGAGGAATTTTCACCAACACAAGTTCCACATCCGGAAATCTATGTTATGGTAGATATGAGCGACTTGATCGAAGCAGAGGAAGGGCCAGTGGCGGATGGGAACCTGCCTGACCCGAATACGCCGGTCCACTTCGTAAACGGCAAGAATTCGTCCTACCCCGGTATCACGATAGCGGTAGGCGAGGACCCATTCAGGTTTAATCCCGATGCCGACGCTAATGACCCTAATAGTTACCCGTTTGAGGTCAAGGACCCTTGCGACCTCTTCACAGGCGACCTCTACCTGCAGAGCGACCAGACCTTTGATAGTAATGAATATCCCGGGGCCTTGAAGGGTAGCGACACCAATTGCGACGGCAAGGTGGACCTGCGTGACTTTGCCCGCTATGCCGAACTTTATCTCAAGGACGTAAACACCGTATCGGGCCCGAACAGCTTTATACCGGACCCAAATAGCTTTTTCGATATGAATGAACCTGAGCCGTAAAGCGTAGCAATCTCAGCGTCCATAGCTGATGCTGCGTGTTAAACTCAAGGGCTGTGAGTGAAAATCGCTCACAGCCCTTTTTCTTTGCTAAGATAGCGCAGATTATAAATTGATGGCTGGGGTCTCTGCATTTATAATTACCGTGATATGCAAAATAACAAGACCAAAATATATACGGTCAGCCAAATCAACTCGCTAATCAAAGGGATTCTGGATAATAATCTACCCCGAAGGTTGACAATTACCGGCGAAATAACGGATTGGAAGCTGCACTCCAGCGGGCACTGCTACTTTTCACTTAAAGATGAGAATTCGACACTTCCCTGTGTTATGTGGAAGAGCAGCTTTGCGAGAGTGAAATTTCAGCCGGAAAATGGACTGGCGGTTTTAGGCACCGGCTTTATCGATGTTTATGTCCCGCACGGCAGGTATCAATTGATTGTTGATAGGCTTATCCCTGCCGGCGTTGGGGCGCTGCAATTGGCTTTCGAGCAGATGGTAAAAAAGCTGCAGGCCCAGGGTCTTTTTGATGAAGCGCATAAACAACCGCTCCCAGAATATCCCGAAAGGATTGGTATATTAACGAGCGAGTCAGGTGCGGCGTTCGAGGATATCAAAGACAGCATCTGGAGCCGTTGGCCCTGTGTAAAATTATTTCTATATCCGGTGCCTGTACAGGGTGAAGGAGCGGCTGAAGAAATTGCAGAGGGCTTAAGGGATATAAACAGACGTAATAGAAAACTCAAACTCGATATTTTGATTGTTGGTCGTGGCGGCGGGTCACTGGAGGATTTGTGGGCTTTCAACGAGGAGGTTCTGGCCAGGGTGATATTCGACTCGAAAATACCTGTCATAAGCGCGGTTGGTCACGAGATTGATACTACGGTTGCTGATTTGGTTGCGGACGCAAGGGCTTCGACGCCGACAAAAGCCGGTGTTGTGGCAGTTCCGGATATGCAGAAGGTCTTGGGCGATTTGGAAAGTTACCAGAGCAGTTTGAATAACAACATAACTTTATGCCTTCGCTACGCAGAACAGCAGTTTGATGAATCAGCCGGCAATATCGCTGATGCCGTAAAAGAGTTTCTCGCCGAAAGGCGTGAGCGATTATACCGCAGCTTCGAGCAGATAGTCAAGATTGAGCCGCATCAGCTGTTAGGGAAAGTGAGGGATGATTTGAATCATTTAAAGAATCGTGTAAGTACAACGATACAGACAATCGTAAATAAACACAGGATTCAGCTTACAGCGCAGTCGAATCTCTTGACCGGCCTGAATCCAAAATCGGTCTTAAAGCGGGGATACAGCATTACAACTAATAAGAAAACCGGCCGATTGATAAGAAAATTAGAAGATGTTCAAATCGCAGATGATATAATAACTGAGCTTGTTGAAGAAAATTTGATTGAAAGTAAAGTGACAAATAAGCAAAATAGAATCGAATAAACCGGAGTCTTATTATGGCAAAAAACGAGAAGAAAAATGATATAAATAAATTAAGCTTCGAAGATGCAATCAAAAAACTTGGCAGTATTGTCCAGAAAATAGAGCAGGGCGAAATACCTCTGCAGGATAGTCTCGCACAGTATGAAAAAGGGATGGCCTTGATTAAGCATTGCCGAGGCATTTTGCAAAAGGCGGAGAAACGGATAGAGAAGATAACTGAAGAAAAGAAGACAGGAGACAGGAGTCAGAAGACAGAATGAGACACGGATTGACACGGTTTTTTCAGACACGGATTTACACTGATTAACACGGATTAAAACAAAGAGAATTGAGTATTCGCTTTTGCAGGAACGATTGTGTTTTACGCAATACGCGATACGACCTACGCAATACGATACGCGAGCGTGGCGGAACTGGCAGACGCGCAAGGTTTAGGTCCTTGTGTCCGTTATGGACGTGGAGGTTCGACTCCTCTCGCTCGCAGTGATAAACCTTGTATGATAAAAACTTA
>CAZUPG010000060.1:0-8001 GCA_964622085.1 uncultured Pirellulales bacterium
GGTTTAGTTTTTGTCTTATCCTTGAACCAAGAAATGTCAGTTATTTTTTCGTATAGAAAGAAATGGACTCTGTCAGCAAAAAGTATGATGCCGAGTACGGATGCGAACGATAGTTGCCAGCCGGCTTCGAACAAATCTGTCGGTCTTATGAGCAAAAGAATTATCGCTGCTAATGATAGTGTGTTGATGGAATTAGACCGCCGGCGGAAGAGAAATGACAGGCAAAAAATCCAGGCGATAATGGCAGCCCGCAGTGTCGGTGCCCTCGGCGGAACAATCAATAGAAAGATACCTATAGCAATTATACAAACAATCGCCCTGCTGCGCTTCGACAAGCCAATCGTCTTGCACAGCCACCATATAAGCCCTGCGAAAATGCCAAGGTGCATTCCTGAAAGACTGATGAAGTGCAACAGGCCAGTCCTGCGAAAGGCCTGGTAGGTGGCGCTATCGATATTTCGTCTATAGCCCAATAGTAACGCCTGCAGCAGAGACTCACTCTGGTTTTCTGGAAGCGGGCCACCCAGTAGTGCCTGTGTGGCTTTGTCTTTGAATTTGCTTTTGATTTTTGTAAAGAAGTCAGATGGTCTATCTTTCAATAGTTCAATTCCGTCTTGTGATTTGATTGATGCAGCGATAAAGACATTTTTCCTTGCCAGGTATTTTGCGGTATCGAATTGGCCGGGATTTGTGGCTTCTTTGAACCTGTCCAGCCAGCAGTATGCCTGGATATAATCGCCTGCTTTTAAGTCCAGCACCGGTTCTGCAACCTGCACTCGAACTGTTCCGCTTACTTTTACCCAGCCATCGACAGTTTTGAGCTCGCCGAGTTTAAGATAGAAACTCGCATCAGGGTCGGTGAACTTAAATCGTGCGAATTTCCAGTTTTCGTTTCTGTTAATATACGGGTCGGTAGCAATCAGGCCGCGAATGGTCGCCAGCTTCCGCACATCTATTTTTTTAGCCACAGATTTCACAGATTTTTTTAATTCTTTATTTTTAATTTTCTCTGCGTCCTCTGTGGCTGGCTCTTTTATCTTTAGTTTTTTTGTGTTAATTCGTGTTAATTCGTGGCTAATGAGATTACGAATATCGTTTGGCTTTGGCTGATGGAAGCTGGTCAGCCGAATCGCACCAAGACAGGTAAAACCAATAATAGCACAGACACTTAAGAAAACAGGGATACTCGTCTCGGTGAAGGCGCGAGCCGCAGCAGGATAAGAATCAAATCCGGCTCTTCTTCGAATAATAAATAGAAGTACTACTGATATCACAGAGATAATCAATAAAATAAACCAAAAAGATTGTGAAGCGTGAAGCGTGACGTGTGAAGCGGATAGAATGCTTTGAATTAAAATGCCGAGGATTAGTCCAACGGCTGCAAATAAAAGTGGGCTGGTACTTATAATTCGCTGGTATGAATTGAAAAAACCGCCGGTAAGTTGCTTGTCAATCAGAGCTAATTTCCGCTGAATATCATCCATAGCGAAACAGACTACAGACCAAAGACGCAGGACTCAAGGGTAATTTTTGCCACAGAGCACACTCGTCTCGGCGTAGGCCGAAGCCGGAGCAGGACAGAGGTCACAGAGTAAAAAGGATAAGTTGGCCACGAAGACACAAAGGCACAAAGAGATAATTGGCTGAAGAGAATATAGAGAAAAAATTGAAAGTGGATTCCTGCTCCGCCAGACGAAGCGGCGGATAAATTTCGCAGGAATGACAATGTTACAAGATAAGTTTTACGATTCACACTTTACGATACGGTCTTTTCCGGCCATGTATTTTCGCAGAACTTTTGGGATTGACACTGATCCGTCGGGATTTTGGTAAAGCTCCAAGATAGGGATGAGTATTCTTGGGCTTGCAATTACGGTGTTGTTAAGCGTGTGGCAAAATTGGATTTTCGATTTTTCTTTCTGTCCTCTGACTTCTGACCCTTCGACTTCGCTCAGGACAGGCCTCTGTCTTCTGTATTTCAGGTTCAGGCGGCGGGCCTGGAACTCGTAGAGTTTACTTGCGCTGTGAGTTTCGCAGTAACCTCCGCGAGAGGGCATCCAGGCCTCAATATCATATTTTTTGGCCTGTCCCCGGCCTAAATCGCCGGTACAAACAATTACCACACGATACGGAAGCTCCAGTTGCTGCATTACGGCTTCGGCGTTGGCTAAAATCTCCTCGTGAAATTTATTACTTTCTTCGATACTGTTTTTGCAAATAACGACCTGCTCAATCTTATCGAACTGATGGATTCTAAACAGGCCGTAGGTATCCTTGCCGGCCGCACCCGCTTCACGGCGAAAACAGCTCGATAAAGCTACATACTTTAACGGCAATTCTTCCTCCTTTAGAATCTCATCCATTCGATAAGCCGTCAGCGGCACCTCGGCTGTGCCTGCAAGATTGATATTATCCTTCTCCATTCGGTATGTCTGGTCTTCAGAGCCGGGGAAAAAACCGGTGCCTGTCATTGCTTCATCCTTTACCAGCACAGGCACCGACATCGGCACATATCCTTTGCCGACCATATAGTCCATTGCGAACCGCAAAACTGCCCAGTGAAGTAACGCACCATCGCCTTTTAAGATGTAGTTTCTTGTGCCCGCTAACTTCACGCCTCGCTCGATATCTATAATGCCAAGAGCCGTGCCTAATTGTACGTGGTCCTTCGGCTCGAAATCAAACTTGCGAATTTCGCCCTCTTTTCTTATTTCAACGCTTTCCGTGTCGTCTTTGCCAATCGGAACACCATCATCAGCCGGCTGAGGGACCTGCAGCATCAGTGAGTCAAACTTCGATTGGAGCAACTTTATATCGTTTTTAAGCCGATTCTCTTCTTCCTTTAATTTGCTCGATTCCTTCAAGGCCTGCTCTTTCTTATTCCCATAAAATGTAGGTATGAAATTACTATAATAATTCTTTTCTTCTGCAACCTCTTGCAATTCTTTCTTGAACCTTTGAAGGTCACGATCTAAACCAAGCAGATGGTCAATATCCACATCGAAGTGTTTGTTCCTTGCAGCTTTTTCGAATCTCCCCGGATATTCGCGTATTTCTTTAATATCGAGCATAACTTAATTTTCTTCGAAACGCTTTACGATTACAACATTATTTTGTCCGCCGAAGCCGAAGGATTCGTTCATCGCGATATTAACCGGCATTTTTCTCGGCTCATTAGGTACATAGTCCAAATCAAGCTCGGGCTCGGGGTCTGTCAGATTTATCGTTGGCGGGACGATATTATCCCGTATCGCCAGGACACAGGTAATCAATTCGGCGGCACCGGTTGCAGCAATTAAATGGCCGAACATACTTTTGACACTGCTGGCGGGTGTATTTTTAGCTTCTTCTTTGAAGACTGCCTTAATTGCCTTTGTCTCTATCGAGTCGTTCTCCATCGTGCTTGTGCCGTGCGTGTTGATGTAATCAATATCTTTGTAACTTATGCCGGCGTCAGCAAGAGCCGCAGTCATTGCTGCAATAGCACCCCTTGCCTCTTCGTGCATATCGGTAACCCGGAAGGCATCGGAACTACTACCGTAGCCAATGACTTCAGCTAAGATTTTAATACCTCTTTTCTCGGCTGAAGTTAAGGATTCGAGAATAAGTATCGCAGAACCTTCGCCGAGGATAAAGCCGTCTCTGCTGGCAGAGAACGGCCTGGAAGCCGTTTCGGGGCTGTCGTTCCTCGTCGATAGGGCCGTGAGACGATTAAAGCCGGTAAGACCCAGCGGATGTATCATCGAATGGGCACCTCCGGCAATCATAACATCTGCGTCGCCTTTGCGGATAAGCATCATTGCTTCACCGACGGCTTGTGTGCTGGCTGCACAGGCGGTAAGACAGCTCCTGGTCGGGCCTCTGGCGCCGGTGAGCATCGCGATGTGGGCAGCGGGCATATTCGGCTCCTGCTCAAGCTCACGCATTGGATCCATCCTGCTAAAGGCAACCTCCGCCCACTTGCCCCAGTCCATTTCGTTTTTGTCTGTGTCCCAGGCCCGCACTAATGCAGCGAAGAATACATCATTATCAACAGAACCCTCACCCGCTCCCAGATAGATGCCCAATCTATTGCGGTCTATGCCGTCGTTCGGCTCGTCAGTTTCAATATCAATCTTCGCATGCTTGCAGGCCTGAGCAGTTGCACCAACGGCAAAACCAGAGCCGCGGTTGCAGTGTTCGTGGAGCTGCGGATTTTTTGTATATTTTCTGAAGTCGTAATTCTTAACCTCCGCATCGAAGGTCGTAGGAAACGTCGAGGCGTCAAAGATAGTATTTTTAGCTACACCGCTTTTACAGGCCAAAATATTATTCCAGAGTGTCTCGACATCATTGCCTAAAGGACAGACGATTCCTATTCCGGTTATTACGACACGTTTAGACATTTATTTCCTTATCAACCGATAGTCTCAATTAAATATCGAATATCGAATGTAGAATTTCCAATTTCCAATTTCCAAGTATTTTGTCATCCACAATTACTTCTAAAATCTACATTCGTCATTCGATATTGGATATTCAAATAAACTTATTGGTGGGGTTACGACCCCACCCTACAGGCTACAGCAAATCTGATCAACCTTTCTTCAATATCATATTTTATTCGTTTCTTTTCCTCTTGGTCGTTCATAATTACTTCTAAAATCTACATTCTACATTCGATATTGGATATTCGTCTGATATTTCTTCAAAATAATAGCTGCTGTTTGTCCGCCGTATGTATAAGAACAGCAAAGGGCATAACTAATTCCTTTTTCGAGCGGCTCGGTTACAATATTCAAATTGCAGCCGTCGGTTTTGCTATCACAATTTTTAGCTGCTGGGATTTTTCCGTCCTTCATAGCACATACAGCAGCGATTACATCAATCGCCCCAGCGGCTGCGCCGGTATTGCTGAGCATACTCTTAGTTGGTAATACGGGAATGCCTTTTACGGCATCGCCTAAAGCAGCTTCAATCGCCCTGCTTTCAGCCAAATCATCGTCGGCTATGCCGGTGCCGTGCGGGATAATCAAATCTAAATCCTCCGGCTGTATCTGAGCATCTGCTATGGCTTTTTCTATTGCTATTTGAATGCCTTTGCCATCGGGCTCAAGATGTTCGTATGCAGGATTGATATTATTGCTGTGGCCGACTCCTGCTACTTCGGCATAAATTTTTGCGTCCCGTTTTTGTGCGTTTTGCAGGTTTTCGAGTATTATTACTCCTGCTGCTTCACCGAATATAGAACCCTTTGCATCGGCATCGAAGGGCCTACAGGCAGACGTTGGGTCGTCGTTATTTTCAGAGGTAGTTCTTTTGAGCAAACACTGGCGAATCATAACAATAGGATTTACCTTTGCCTCAGCGCCGCCGGCAAGAGCAATGTCGCTGCCACCACGAGAGATAATCTGAGAAGATTCGCTTATCGCCAGATGTGCAGAGGCCTCGGCACAGGTGATAGAATTGCTGGGACCCTGAATATCGTGGATGATACCTATATGGCAGGCGAGCATATTAGGCAGATATTTTAACAACCATAAAGGCGTTACCATATCAAGGCCGTCTTTACCCCACTTGCGAATATCGAATTTACCATCGGTTGTGCTTACCGCTACCGCGGGAGCTAACTCGACCAAATCACAGCTAATAAGGCCGGCGCCAATATTAATTGCCACGCGCTCCGGGTCAATCCGGCCTTCGCAGCCGCTTCGGCGGAGTAGGCTATTGACATTCTCCGGGTCGCCTGTGGTGAGCGCAGTCGAACCGATGCCCTTTGTGATAAGGCCGCTGTCGGTCAGGGCTTCGTTAGCTGCAATGACCGCCAGCTCGATGTCTCTGGACATCAGCTTGGTGGCTTTGCGATATGTCTTTGGTACGTATTGCTGTATTTTGTACTCAGGGGCCTGGCCGGCTAATTTGCAGCTAAAGCCCACCGGGTCAAACGCAGTGATTGTGCCTATCCCACATCTGCCGGCGCACAGGCCGTCCCACATATCACTAACAGTCAATCCAAGCGGACTTATTGCACCCAGGCCGGTTATTACTACACGAGCCGAACTCACTACTTTTCCTCCGATTTCGACTCGCTGGAACCGGCACCATCCAGGATTACGTCTCGTAGGAGTGATTCGAACATGCCGGTGAATACGAAATTTTCCTCTGGAAATTCTTTGCCTGCAAGATTCTGGTCTATATGGCTGAACATCAAATCAATCTCGGCTATTAGCTTATCCGAGCATTTTATCTTGCCGGCTGTACTTGCCGCTTCTGGAGTAATAGATTCAATTTCCGCTTCCAGCTTTAAGGTATCGCCCGGCTTTACAAAGTGGAAAAAGACGGCTTTTTTTATCTTTGCAAGGATAACCTTTTCCTGGAATTTTTTTGCCTCGCCGACGAGTATCCCTGCCGTCTGGGCCATCGCTTCAATCATTAAGGTCTCCGGCATAACTGGGAAGCCTGGGAAATGGTCGTGCAAATGCTCTTCCGCAAGGGTTACATTCTTAACGGTTACGGCTCGCTTGCCGCTGTCAAACTCAACAAATTTATCTATCCAAATCCAGCGCATTTTCCGCCGAGGCGCCTTTTGCCCCACACCAAAATGGAATACCCGTCTATATTAGTTAGCGGCAGGTTGTCTCTGGATAATCCTGCCGCTAATGCTCTAAAACTCAACAGTTCTACTAAGCAGCATTTAGCTTAGCTTCGACGTAATTTACAATCGCGCCGACAGTAAACAAATTACCTAATTTATTAATATCAGGGTCGTTCTCGAATTCCGACAGGTCGATATGCGGTATTGTTTGCCTCAGCTCGGATAGACCTGATTCGGTCAATTTGCCGTTGTTGACGAATCCAGAATTATTCATCAGACTTTCAGCCGGAAATAACTCTTCCCTCGGGATTTTTATTCCAAATGTCTTCTCTAATCGAAATACTATGTCCAAAAAGTCAATGCTCTCGGACCCCAGGTCTCCCATTAAGGCCGCTTCAGCGGTAACCTCATCGTCCTCAACTCCTAAAGCATCGACTAATACTTCCTGAACCTTTCCGAATATCTCATCCCGACTCATTGCCATGTTTTCTTACCTCCCGTATTATCAGTTTTGTAATAATTTATTCTCCGTAGTCCCCGTTCTTGCTTTCGCAAGAAAACACAGGGACGAAGGATGAATCCCTTCTCTTCAGGCGCTTAATGCCTCAACAGTTTCCAACGTTTTTTCATATTTTCAGTAACCTGTGCATCGATATCTGCCAGAGCCGAATTCTCATCGGCCAGGTTAAAGTGTCTTAACCCAAACTTTGCCCCTACAATTCGTTCGTCGCCTGACAAACCGAAGCCGACAAAACTACTGACGTTTTCTTCGATAGTTTTCGCCTGGACAGTATACTCTATTTGTGCACCCGGCAGCAAAAAACTTTTATATTTTACATTTCTTGCATCCTCAAGCAATATCATACTATGGGCAAAATTTTCCGCCTCCCGGACCAGCCAGGATGCCGATTCAATCAATCCTTCCAATAGCAGCACACCCGGCAGCACCGGAAACGTCGGAAAATGGTCAGCCAGATATTCCTCAGCCAGGGAAACGCTCTTGACCGCCTTTATCTCCTTGCCGCTATCCAGCGAAACAACCCTGTCAATTAGTATAAATCGCATAATACAAGGTGTTACAATTTATTAACAAAAACTTATATTTTCGGTATTGTAGTCAGCCGAAACTTTTTTTCCAGTCTTTTTTCGCTTTTTTGGCAGCTTTGGTTACCGGCCTTTTCGCACGTCAAGTAACGCAGAAACCGGTTTTAGGGTTGACTTGATGGATGGGTGTCGATACAATTTGTAGCTCACGAATTGTGATGTGAGGCGTGCTTCGCGAGAAAAAAAGCATGCCCCTGCATCTCTCGCCGCCTGCCCCCGCGTCTCACGACGCGAGTCGGGGCGGCGGGCAAGGCGGGGCAGCGGGAAGAAAAGGAGCGATAAGTGGCGTATAACTGCGTGGTTCTTATAAAGCAAGTGCCGGA
>CAZUPG010000061.1:0-7942 GCA_964622085.1 uncultured Pirellulales bacterium
CGACGTTTTATTTGGTGATTACAATCCAGGCGGCAAACTGCCTATGACATACTATGCAACAGTCGGGCAGTTGCCGGGCTTTGATGATTACAATGTTATTGATGCAAACAGGGCATATATGTACTTTGAAGGCGGGCCCCTATATCCGTTCGGTCACGGGTTGAGCTATACGGAATTCAGCTATAGTAATCTTCAAATAGAGCCGAATTTAATAACCACTGCGGGAACAGCTAATATTAGTTTAGATGTGCAAAATGTTGGCGGGCGTGAAGGCGATGAGGTTGTTCAATTATATGTTCATGATGTTGTTGCCAGTGTAAAGAGGCCTGTCAAAGAATTAAAAAGGTTCAAAAGGATTACCTTACAGCCGGGTCAAACAAAGACGGTTACGTTTACACTGCCGGCTGAGGAGTTGGTTTTTTATGACGCTGCTACGGCAAGTTTTGTTGTAGAGCCGGGTGTCTTTGAAATAATGGTAGGCAGCTCTTCCGAAGATATAAGGTTAAGTGATACGCTTGTGGTCATTCCGCCGCCTTAGGGATAAATTCAATTCGATTTTTAAATTGGCTTTGTTTTTATTTTCATATTTCATAGGTTTTTTCTCATAGTTCATTGTTATAGCAGAACTTACGTTCATTTCGTAGTTTTGGAAATTGGGTTTGTTTTGCATAAAAGAGTTCATATTTTAACCACGGATTACACGGATTTACACGGATTGCATGTAAGGAATAACCAAGAATATCAATGGTAATTGGTAACTGGTTCATTGTTTAGTCCTTATTGTAAATTACTGCCCCCTAAGGGGTTAGTTACCGGTTATATTTGACTTGGACGACCCATTCGACTCCTTTGAGTTGCTCAGGGCAGGATTGTCCTGTGACTTGCCCCGCACCAATTGAGCTTAGGCTTTCGCCTAATTGATGCGGGACGAAAAATGGCGGGTCTCCGCTATCTTGTCCCTCTGGGGACTACCGTGTACTGCCTGAGCACATTCGGCATTATACCAGATAAGGCCCATTTTTCAACTAAAAAATGAGCTTTTTTTCAATATTTTTGCCACGGATTTTGGCGTGAATTTTCTTGACGGCGAGGGGAAAAAGTCGTATAATTGTATAAGCTTTAGCGGCTAAGGCCGTGAAGGAGGAGATTATACGGCTGTTATGCTTATTCTGGCAAATTTTACGAGCAGATATTGGTGCGCATAGTGTGCGCCGTTAAAAATAACAATTTTTTGAAAGGGTAAAAAAATGAAAACGAGAAAAATTTTAGCAATCCTGGTTTTGGTTTTAGGCCTGGTAGTATGTCAGGCCCGGCTCTGCGAGGCGGCGCCAGTGGGGACGGCGTTTACCTACCAGGGCCATCTCTACGACGCCAACCATGTGGCGGACGGAGAGTATGATTTCCAGTTCAAGCTGTTCGACGACCCATGCACAGGCAGCCAGGTAGGCGGGGACGTTAACGAACCTGATGTCGATGTAATCGATGCCCTTTTTACGGTGGAACTGGATTTCGGCGATGCATTTGATGGTGATGCCCGCTGGCTGGAGATTGGCGTTCGGCCTGGTGACCAAAACGACCCCTGCGCGTATAGCATCTTGCAACCACGGCAGGAAATAACGCCAACACCTTATGCCCTTTATGCCGAGACCTCTGGCAGTGTCAGTTGGGGTGAAATTTCGGACCGTCCCGCTGGATTGGATGATGGAGATGATGTTGGCATAACAAGCGAGACAGACCCGCAAGTCGGCAGCAATGATCCGAACTACGTGCCGAAATGGGATGGCTCAGCACTGGTAACCGGCACGATTTACGATAATGGCAACGTCGGCATCGGGACTAGCAATCCAGGCGAAACTCTAAATACCAAATTTGATGTATTTGGCAGGGTCAGTCTAAGAAATGAAGCAGGTTCATATGCTCTTAAAGCAGACTATAGTGATAGCCCGCCAGGCTATATGCGAATTTATTCGATAAAGACTGGAGGTGGAACTGGCAGAGATTTCATATTAGGTGTTTATCCCTCTGGACACTCGAATCAACTGGTCTTAAAGAACAACGGCAATGTCGGCGTCGGGACGACAAGTCCGGAGGCTAACCTACATGTGGTGGGCAGTCCGACTCTTGGTTCCGTAATTATAGCCCCATCTGAAGGTGGTAGTGGTGATGATGCGGAGATAGTGTTGGCTGAAGATGATGATTATACCTATGGAATGTCTATAAAGTATGATGGTGGTGATGACAGTATGTATGTTTATGGCAAAACTGATGCGGGAAGCCATGGTCCACACATGACCATAACCCGCTCTGCCGGCGATGTCGGCATTGGGACGACGCTTCCGGGTGCGAGATTGCATGTTGAAGAATCCGGTTCTACTGACCCATTTCGCGTTCGTGTATCGGAACAAACGAAGTTCATTGTTAAGAACGACGGCGATGTCGGTATCGGGATTATGAGTCCGAGCGAAAAGTTGGATGTGTATGGTGGAACAGCAAGATTGAGAGGAATAAGCAGCGGAAGCGGAACGGCAGTAGTTGCAGATGGCAATGGAAAATTGTGGAAACTGAGTTCGAGTAAGAGGTATAAGACAAACATACAAGGCCTTGAGGATAATCCGAATAGCGTTCTGCAGTTAAGGCCGGTAAGATTTCAATGGAAAACAACCGGACAGCAAGACGTTGGGCTCATAGCAGAAGAGGTGGAAGAACACTTACAGGAGCTGGTGATATATGACAACCAGGGAAGGCCGGATGCGGTGAAGTATGACAGGGTTGCTTTGTATTTGTTAGACGTGGTCAAGACACAACAAGAGAAAATTGCAGTATTGGAGGAAAGACTTGAGGTTTTAGAGAACACAACGCAGCAGCAGTTTGGCAACGCGAAGGAGGTGCAGCAATGAGAAAGGTTAATCTAAAAGCATTTGTGCGAATAAACATTTCTGCGTTGCTGGTGATGTGCATAATAGTATCTGCCTTCGGTCAATCTGGCGGAGATTATATTCTGACCTGGAGTACAATTGACGGTGGCGGCGGGAAGAGCAGTGGCGGCCAATATATTCTTACCGGAACGATTGGTCAGCCGGATGCGGGTTACTCGGCAGGCGGTGATTATGAAGTCTTAGGTGGCTTCTGGCCGGACGGGCCATTATGCATCGTTGAGTTCGAGGACTTTGCGAGATTCGCACAATACTGGCTGGAGACAGGCGGCGATATACCGGCTGACCTTTACGAGGATAATATCGTTGACTATAACGACCTGCGATTGTTTGTAGATGAATGGCTCTATTACTGCCCGTATAACTGGCCGTTGAAGTAAAAAAAGAAGACCCACGCACCAAATTACGGAAGACCTATTTGGTACGGGGCGAGCAGACGACGGACGACCCCATTAGAGTGGACGACACTCTAAACAATGGGGCAAGCAAGAGATGTCATTTTAGCTCGACTGACCAGTAGGCGTGGTCGAGAAATTGCTTCCAGCTACTGTAGCGTTGATGGCCTAAATGGATATGAATGAGGGGATTGTGTTTTGGCTTGACGGGCTTTTGGATGAGTGTCATACCCGCTTGTTTCGGGGTTCGGCCTCCTTTTTTGACATTGCACTTGGCGCAGGCACAAACAATATTTTCCCACACTGCTTTTCCGCTCATACTCCGAGGAATAACGTGGTCGAGTGACAGCTCGCTGGTTGGCTGGCGTTTGCCACAATATTGACATCTATTTTTATCGCGAGCATAGATATTTCGACGATTAAGTTTCACTTCGGTTCGAGGCAGACGGTCATAGAATAACAGCCGAATAATTCTTGGCACCGCAATATGAAAGTTGACAGTGGATATCCAATCGTGTCCATCCGGCTCAAAATTCCGCTTGAACTGACTTACCTCGCACCAGCTCTGAAAATCATAGTTGGAATATTTGTCCTGCTCAACGGAGACGACCTCAGCAATCTCGCGAAACAGCAGAGAGAATGCCCGCCTGGCTCCTACTATTCGGATAGCCATATAATGCTTGTTTAGTACAAGAACATTACAGTCGAGACCGGATTTAACTTCGGAAGCAAACATAACCGGCAATTAGCAAAAACAAGCTCCTCAAGTTATTTTAGACGGGATTAACGGGATTTGCTTTTTGTATTCTTGTTTATCCTGTAAATCCTGTCCGAAAAATACAAATTCCTATACGATATATTTATTTACCACTCGCTTATATAAATATCAAAAACTCCGACAGGTTGCAAGCAAAAAGCGTAGACCCTATTGGCTTATCTGGGCGTAGTCCCGAAAAGCTCGGGCGTGGTCTTAAATCCGCCTGCGGCTGGCAGCTCGACGAACTGGACGGGCAGGCTTTCTAACGGCGTAAACCCAGTTAGAAAATTCGTTTTAACGGGGTTATAAGGAGTATAGAGATGGTTATTTCTAACAGGGTAAACTTGCGGGAAAGAACCGGTTTTTGCGAGGAAAATGCTTAAATCGCCGTACTCGTCACGGCGAAGTGTGCCGTAGCCGGAAAGGATATCGTATCACGTAGAGGGCGATGAAATGGTGAACCCTCCACCCGACGCTTGCCACACGATGTATTAAATAATTCATACAACACAATGCTGCAAGAGCTATTACCACTGCTTTAGCGTTCAATTAGGCGCTGAGAAGCCCCGTTAGAAAAAAAAGCTCCGCCCTTTGGGCGGGCCTGCCTGAGCTTTCTAACGGGGTTTACAAGCTCCCCTCTCAAGCCCAAAAATAAAAAAGCAGCTTTACGACTCTTTTTGGCTTTGTGAGGCTGATTTGGCGACTACATTCTCAGCCCTTAGCCCTTTCTCACCCTCGACAATATCGAAAGCAACTTCATCACCTTCAACAAGAGTCTTGTAACCATCACCTGAAATATTTGAGTAGTGGACGAAAATATCGCGGTCTTCTGGGCCGGCGATAAATCCATAACCCTTTCTTGGGTTGAACCACTTAACTTTCCCATCCGACATAAAACGCCCCTTTTGAACAACTTTTCCAAAACAAACTGTTCTTTGCACGTCCCACAACTTAGCATAGTTTACGGCTTATAACAAAACCGCGTCTTGAGTTGTGGGTTACGGCCTTTTACTCAGAAAACAATTATTTCACTTTAGCCGATTCTGCAGCAGGAACACCGAGGTTTTGTTTCATCAATCGGCCCATCTTAAATTTAACCGTTCGCTTTGCTGGAACCTCAACCCGCTCAAGAGTTTTTGGATTTTGCGCAGTCCTTGCTGCTCGCGTTCTGGTCTCGAAGACACCAAAATCCCGGAATTCCAAACGGTTATTTTTCTCACACAACTCCGTCGTTACCTCATCGAGAAATGCTTGAATTATACACTTTACCAAAACTCTTTTTGCTTGTGTACGTTCTGCAATCCGGTCGATAAGCTCTTTCTTCGTAACTGTTGCCATAGGTTACCTCACTTTATGAAAAAGCGATTGAGAAACTAAGTTCCACTTACCTTACGAAAACCGCTGTCTGAAACATTGACCTTTTTGGTTATCCGACAGCTCGTCACGAACTTCTGCACAATATTTAGTAGCCAATGAGTAAGCACTTTGAAAGCTGGCTTTGTGGCCCTTCTGACTACGGCTTGCGCCTTCCCTGCTAATCCGCCACAGGCGGACTCCGCCGTGACGAGCACCAAGACGAGATGGAAAACCCCTTACTGTCCGTCAATTGCAAAACCAACCGGCAAAATAGAAACACTAAAACACTGCAAATTACTATACTACAAAGACTTCTATACAGCAAGTAATTTTTTCACAATTTTTTTAATATTCTAAAAAAAACTAATATTGTTTCGGAAAAGGCAAAAAATTCGGCCAAGATAAAAAACCACTGCAATTACGCCAACACGGCTAAACAAACAGACGGGACATCAAATTTAGACCATATAAAGTATTGACAAACATAATTTCCCGTAAGAGAAATGAATATAAGTTCTTTGTTAGAAGGTAGTTATGCGAAAAAACTTTTGTTTAATCCGGCCATTGTGTTCAAATACGCTTCTGTATCGTGCTAAGAAGCCCGCTCTGCGGCCGCATAAATCTTGTATTTATGCTTTTGTGGGATGTTACTGTTGCTCATTTATGGCATTTTTGAACGGTTATCATTGCTAATTATTTTCAAAATAGCTTCGATGACAAATAGTTTGTTGACCGGATAGGGACTTATCAGGATAATCAAGGTTTTATATGTATTCGGGCAATGCTGAGCTTGTGTAATAACAAGGTTAATATTTATGTCTTTAAGTAAAACCGGAAAAACCAGTTCTGGCAAGGCCACTCTCCACAGGACGCCTTCCGGCGGAAAACGAAAAGATAGAGCAACTGAAATTGCAAACACCTTTGAATGGCTGATAATTGCTTTTGTACTGGCCTTCGTCTTCAGGGCTTTTATAATGGAGGCATTCCGCATACCTACCGGCAGTATGGCCGATACACTTAAAGGTGCTCACTTTCGGCTGCGCTGTCCACAGTGTGGATATAAATACGACTATGGTTTTATTCCACAACAATATGGATTCCAGAGTGAAGATTACATACCAACGCATAGTAATCTAAGATTGTATCCGTCTCGCTGCCCAAACTGTGGTCACTATCAGCCGACCGGTGGCACGATGCTGATAGCAAATGGCAACCGAATACTTGTCCTGAAGTGCATTTACCAGTTCGTCGAGCCCAAGCGCTGGGATGTCATAGTGTTCAAAAATCCCGGCAAACCTCACATAAATTACATCAAACGGCTGGTTGGCCGACCGGGAGAAATTATAGAAATTATAGATGGCGATGTTTACATCAATGGACAAATCAGCCGAAAGCCTCATAAGGTCCAGGAAGAATTGTGGATGCCAGTTTATAATAACGACTATCAACCAGTTCAACCCGGAAAACCCTTAACCCGTTTGGGGTTTAACAGTCATTTCTGGCAACAACCATTTAGGAAGGCCGCAGGTTCAAAATGGATAATCAATAACGAAGATAAGCCAACCGTATTCTATCTGGACAGCTCTGCCGACGAAATCCATTCGCTTTTTTATGATACGTCGGTCGGCAACGATTTCAGAGCGACCTATGCTTACGACGATGTTAGAGAATACAGATATATGCCATATTGTAGCGACCTGATGGTACGTTTCTACGCTGATTCAATGCTGTCCCAGGGCCGGGTAGGTGCAGAACTCAGCAAATATGAAACCAATTATAAAGCGTGGGTCGATTTCAGTGATGCTCGTCAGGGCGAAGGCCCTGCCGTAGTCCCGAAGGGTGAAATGATTATCGCAAAAATTAAAAAAGACGGAAAAATCGTAGAATTAGGCCGTAAGTCAATCGAACCACCTGATATAAATAAACCTTTTCTGGTTAAGTTTGTAAACGTTGACCACCAATTGACCTTTCAGTTTGGCAGCGAAAATTTAATTTACGATTTGGGTCCGGACCCCAACGATGTCGGTGAAAGAAAGACAGACCTTCAGCCGCAAGTAAGAATCTTTGGCTCTGGTAAATTAGCGCTCTCGCATATAGCGATTTTCAGGGATATTCACTATACTGCCAAAAAGTTTGCCAACAGCCCCGAGCAGGGTAGAGCGATAGAAGGCAATCCCTTCACCCTCGGAGAAAACGAGTTTTTCGTACTGGGTGACAATAGTCCCAATAGCGAGGACTGCAGATGGTGGAGCAATGAGGGTACGGCAAATAGAGGTCTGTCCTACCGTGCGGGTATTGTCCCGCGTGACTATCTGGTAGGCAAGGCGCTATTTGTCTATTGGCCGCAGGGCTTCAAAATCTTTGCCAAAGACCCTTTTGGAGTTGTTCCTAATGTTGGCCAGATGCGGTTTATCTACGGAGGCTCGAACAAAAATGAGTCGGTAACTGGTAATTGGTAATTGGTAATTGGTAATTGGTAATTGGTAATTGGTAATTGGTAA